>JAAZNB010000101.1 GCA_012798515.1 Chloroflexota bacterium | reverse complement strand
TGCTGGCGCGCATCGTCTATCGCCAGGCCGGCCTGGGGCCTTTCGATCAGATCCAGGCCCAAACCGGCATTCCCGAGCGTATTACCTACGCCCTGGGCGAGAAGTACGAAGCCTTACGCCAGTGGCTGGAAGACTACCGCGCCGGTGAGCCCGAGGTCCTGGACGTATTCCTCAGCCGCCTGTTTGGCGAGGTACTATCCCAGCCGGGCTTCGGTTTCCACCAAAACTTCGACGCCGCGGCAGTGACCAAACACCTGATCGATTCGGCCCGCCGTTTCCGTTGGGCGGTGGAAGACGTCGCCGGCCAGGAGGGCATCTCTACCGGCAAAGAATACGTCGAAAACGTGGCTCAGGGCATCCTCGGCGCCCAGTACCTGCCAGGCGAAAATACAGAGGACCTGCATGCCGTCATGCTGGCGCCGGCTTACACCTACCTGATGACCGACCGCCCGGTACAGGTGCAATTCTGGCTGGATATCGGCAACCTGGGTTGGTGGGAGAGGATCGACCAGCCGCTCACCCACCCTTACGTGCTCAGCCGCAACTGGTCCCCGGATACCATCTGGACCGACGAGGAAGAATTCCAGGCCAATAACCAGTCACTGGCCCGGTTGGTGGCGGGGCTGGTCGACCGCTGCAAGCAAGAGATCTACCTCACCACCACAGGGATGAACGAACAGGGCGACGAACCGCGCGGGCCGCTGCTGGTGACCGTGCAAACCCTGCTGCGGCGTAACGCCGACATCGGAGTGGTGGGCAATGTTTAAACCCCGCCCGGCCCAGGCCGAAATCTTACGCTACCGCAGCGGCCGCATGGGTGTGTCGGCCGTACCCGGCAGTGGAAAAACGCACACGCTGTCCAACCTGGCCTTCCAGTTGATCCACGAAGGGCACATTCAGGAAGGCCAGGAAGTGTTGGTGGTCACCCTGGTGAACTCGGCCGTGGACAATTTCGCCCACCGCATCGAAAGTTTTCTCAAAGAAGCCGGGCTCCTGCCCGGCATGGGCTATCGTGTGCGCACCTTGCACGGGTTAGCCCACGACGTGGTGCGCGAGCGGCCCGATCTGGTCGGCCTATCCAATGACTTCCAGATCATCGACGAGCGCGAGGCCAATGAAATCCTGCGCGAATCCAGCCAGTTATGGCTGCGTTCCCATCCCGAATTCATCCAGGAGTACGGCAACCCCAACGCCGATCCCTACCAAGACCACCGCTTACAGAGCGACTGGTACAAACTGATCTTCGACGTCGCATCGAGCTTCATCCGCCAGGCCAAAGATCTACAGGCCACTCCGGCGGCCGTCCAGGAGGCTTACGCTCGCCTGGAACAACGCTATCCCTTGATCGAGATGGGCGTGGAGATCTACAACGACTACCAGCGCGCCCTCTCCTATCGCGGCGCGGTGGATTTCGACGACCTGATCCGCCTGGCCTTGCAGGCCATGCAAACCGACCCGACCTACCTGGCGCGCCTGCGCCAGCGCTGGCCTTATATCCTGGAGGACGAAGCCCAGGACAGCAGCCGCCTGCAGGAGAAGATCCTGCGCCTGCTGTCCGGCGAACAGGGCAACTGGGTACGTATGGGCGACCCCAACCAGGCCATCTACGAAAGTTTCACCACCGCCAACCCGCGTTACCTGCTTGACTTTCTCAAAAAACCGGGCGTAGTCGATCGATCCCTGCCGACTTCCGGGCGCTCCACTTTGAGCATCATCCGCCTGGCCAACGAGCTCAACCGCTGGGTGCAGGAAGAACATCCCAACCCGGCCCTGCGCGGGGCGCTCAATCCTCCCTTCATCGAGCCGGCCGGGGCGGATGACGCCAATCCCAACCCACCCGACCGTCCGGAGGGGATCTTCATCGTCCGCGAGGGCTACACGCCGGCTCAGGAGATCAAGCAGGTGGTCCACTCCCTGGCCCGTTACCTGCCCGATCATCCCGACCAGACGGTTGCAGTGCTGGTGCCGCGCAACGAACGCGGCGCCAAACTGGTCGAAGAGCTCAAGAGCGCCGGTATCCAATACGTCGAGCTGCTGCGCAGCTCGCTCTCTACGCGCCAGACGGCGTCCATTTTGCAACACGCCCTGCGCATGCTGTCCGAACCGGCTTCCACGCCCAGACTGGTCGAGTTTTATCGCCTGTTACGCAGCAGCGAGCTGGAGCAGCCCGAACGCAAAGCAGTCGTCCAGAAAGCAGTCGAGATGGTGCGCCACACTGCCCGCCTGGAGGATTACCTCTGGCCGGGCGTCGACCAGGACCTGCTCGTCCACCTGCAAAACGAAGGCCTGCCGGCCAGTGTTCTGGAAGAGCTGGACGAGCTGCGCGACATGCTGCGCCGCTGGCAGAACGCTTCACTGCTGCCCATTGACCAGCTGCTGCTCACCATCTCGCAGGACCTGTTTACCAACCCGGCCGAGTTGGCCCTGGCGCACAAGCTGGCCCTCTTCCTGGAAAGCCTGAGCCAGGCCCACCCCGAATGGCGCCTGGAACAGTTCACCCAGGAGCTAGGGCAGGTAGCCGAGAACCGGCGCAAATTCACCGGTTTCGACGATGATGACACCGGCTTCGACCCCGACCTGCATCGCGGCAAGGTGGTGGTAGCCACCATCCACAAGGCCAAAGGCCTGGAATGGGACCGGGTCTACCTGCTCTCGGTCAATAATTATGATTTCCCCTCGGCGGACCTCTTCGACAGCTTCATCGCTGAAAAATGGTACCTGCGCGACCAGCTCAACTTGCAGGCCGAAACCCTGGCCCAATTGCAAGCCTTGTTCAGCGGCGATGATCCCGGCGGGCCGGAAGGCCTGGCTACACGCCAGTCGCGCCTGGAATACGCCGCCGAAAGGCTGCGCCTGCTGTTTGTGGCCATCACCCGCGCCAAAAGTGAATTGATCATCACCTGGAACACGGGCAAGAACAGTGACCTGCAAGCGGCCCGACCCCTGGCGGCTTTGAAAACATATCTGGAGGGACACCACTGATGGGCCTGCGACCGAATTTTGTCTTCAGCCAGAGCAGCCTGCAGGACTACCTCGACTGCCCACGCCGCTTCGAGCTGCGCCACGTTCAAAGAGTGCACTGGCCGGCGCTGGAATCCGAACCGGCCCTGGTTCAGGAAAAGCGCCAGCTGCAAGGCCAGATCTTCCACCGCATGGTGCAACAACATTTGTTGGGAGTGCCGGCCGAGACGTTGACCTGCATGGACTGCGAGCCGGACCTGGCGCGCTGGTGGCACAACTACATCACCGCCCAGCCGGGAAGCCAGCGCCCCGGCCGGCCCAGCATCGAGCGCGAACTGACCGTCCAGCTGGGCGGGTATCGCCTGGCCGCCAAGTATGACTACCTCAATGTGACCACCGGGGAATCGGCCTTGATCATCGACTGGAAGACATCGGCGCACCGGCCATCCCGGGCCGTGCTGCAAAGCCGCATCCAGACCCGGGTATATCTTTACGTCCTGGTCACGGCCAGCCCTGGCCTGAACGCGGGCACGCCGCTGCGCCCAGACCAGGTCTCCATGACGTACTGGTTTGCCGAAGAGCCCCTTCAGCCGGTCACCTTGCAATACAGCCAGGCACAATACGAAGCCGACCAGGCCTACCTGGAAGCGCTGGTACAGGAAATCCTGGCCACCCCTGAGCATGGCTACTGGATGGCCGCCACGGAGCGCCCCTGCCGTTTTTGTAATTATCGGTCTTTGTGTGATCGCGGCGTGCACGCCGGCCAATGGGATGCCCGGGAAGACGCAGAAGACCTGTCCCTGGACGAGCCCCTGGAAATCGATCTGGACCAATTAGGGGAGATTGCCTTTTGAAACCGCTGCGTTGGGAGTGGAGCGCAGCGCCCCCGGTGGATGTACCGCCCGGGTTCGCCGAAAGCCTGGGCTTACCGCTTTTCGCCGCTCAGGCGTTAGTGCGGCGCGGCATTGGCACGCCTGACCAGGCCAGAGCCTTTTTTGACCCTTCCACGTACCGGCTGGCCTCGCCTTTCGATCTTCCCGACCTGGACGCCGGGGCCGAACGCCTCCTCCACGCCATTCGCAAGCAGGAACACATCGGCGTGTGGGGCGACTTCGACGTGGATGGGCAAACCTCCACGACCCTGCTGGTGAGCCTGCTGCGAGAGCTGGGGGCGCAGGTCAGTTATTACATTCCCGTACGCCAGCGAGAATCCCACGGCGTGAACCCCGCGGCCCTGGGAGACTTCCTCGATCGCGGTATCCAGCTGCTGTTGACCTGTGACACGGGCATCCGCGATCACGATGCTGTCGTCTATGCACAATCACGCGGTGTAGAGACGATCATCACCGATCACCACAGCCTGCCCGAAACGCTGCCCCCTGCCCGGGCCGCGATCAATCCCCAACGTTTGCCGGACGGCCATCCTATGAAATGGCTGTGCGGGGTCGGGTGCGCTTACCAGCTGATGCGCGGCGTGGCCCAGGCTTGCTCTCCCGGGCCAGACCTGGAAAGCGTCCTGGACCTGGTGGCCCTGGGGACGATTGCCGACCTGGCCCTGCTGCGCGACGACAATCGCTGCCTGGTCCAGCTGGGGTTGGAGCGTATCCGCCGCTCGCCGCGCTTTACCTTGCAGATCATGGCCGAAGCCGCCGGCAGCGACCTGAGCGCTATCAACGAGGAGCAAATCGGTTACGTGCTGGCGCCGCGCCTCAATGCCCTGGGGCGCCTGGATGACGCCAACCCGGCGGTGGATTTCCTGCTCACGCAAGACGCGGCTCAGGCGCGTTTCTTCGCCCAGAAAGTAGAAGCGCTCAACAATCGCCGCAAGTTGATTTGCGACCAGGTGTTCGACGCCGCCCAGGACCAGCTGGAACGCTCACCCGAGCTGGCCCGCCAACCGGCCATCGTCCTCAGCCACCCGGCCTGGCCGGCCGGTGTGGTGGGTATCGCCGCCAGCCGCCTGGTAGAGCGTTATCGCAAACCGGTCATTCTGATCTCGGCCCCCCCCGGCGAGAACGCCCGCGGGTCTGCTCGTTCGGTCGAAGGGGTGGACATCACCGCCGCCATCCGGGCCCAGGCCGACTTGCTGGCCGGTTTTGGCGGCCACCCCATGGCCGCCGGGCTGTCCATCGCCCCGGAGAACATCCCTGCCTTCGCCCAACGCCTGGGGAAGCGCGTGCAGCAGAGTTTGCCCGTCCCGGTCACGCCCCGGCTGGTGATCGACGCCGAAATCGGCCTGGACGAGATCCACCTGGAACTTGGCGAGCAATTGAAGCGTCTGTCCCCTTACGGACAGGGAAACCCGCCGCTCGTCCTGGCCAGCCGCGACCTGCACGTGGTTAATAACACCACCCTGGGGAGAGATCAGGCCCACCGCAAACTGGTGGTCGAAGACGCCGGCGGGCACAGGCTGCCCGTGGTGTTCTGGAACGGCGCCGACCTGGCCATCCCGGAGGGGGAGTTCGACCTGGCGTTCTACCTGGGATCTAATAATTACAAAGGCGCAGTGGAAATCCAGCTGACCGGCATCGACGTGCAGCCCGGTCGCTCGCCAGCCGTACAACTTACCCCTCGCCAGGGCATCGAAATCATCGACCTGCGCCAGCTGACTGCACCCGATCGTTACGCCCAGGCCCTGGCTGCCGCCGGCCCGGAGGCCCAGGTATGGTTCGATGGGAACCTGGAACGTTCGCTTCCCGGCCGGCACCGCCTGGAGTTGGTGCCCGGCCCGGCGCTGGTGGTTTGGTCCACGCCCCCCGGCCCGGCGGAGTATCGCCAGGTGGTGGCCACGGTGCAGCCCCAGCGCCTGGTATTGGTGGCTTCACCGGCGGATACCGACCAACCCCTGCCCTTTCTCAAGTCTCTCTCGGGGCTGCTGCTATACGCCTGCCGCCAACACCAGGGATGGATCCGGTTTGCCGAACTGGCCGCGTTGACCAACCAGCGGATCGGCACGGTGCTCAAAGGCCTGGGCTGGCTGGTTGCCCGGGGAAAATTCGAATATTGCGCTCAGGACGGGGACCGTTTCCAGTTCCAGAAAGGCGGCGTGGCCCAACTGGCTTCTACCAGCGTGCTGGAAGAGGAATTGAAACACCTGCTGAGCGAAACAGCGGCCTACCGGCGCTATTTCCAGCGCACCGAGGCGGGGCAGCTACGCCAGCAGATCGACTTGCAATAGCAGCGAGGAAAACAGCTTGCCCCCTCTGAGCAAGCTGTTTAATGAGAACCAAACCACCCCATCGGCTCTCCACTTTTTTTTTATAATACGGCTGGTCTTCACTTCCCTGACACGGGGTAATTGACGCGAACCCATCGCCATCAGAGTTATTGTAAAGATAACCGGTGCAGCCGGCAATCGGGAATCCGAGAAGAGCCGACAGGAAAAACCTGACAGCCAGCCGGAGGGCAGACCGGTTATACGTCTTTCAACCACCCACACTGCATGGCGTAACGCACGATGTCCGCCCGGCTGTGCAGCTCCAGTTTCTCCATGGCGCGCGTCTTGTACGTTTCCACGGTTTTGATGCTCAGGTTCAGCTGGAGGGCGATCTCTTTGTTACTGTACCCAAAGGCAATCATGCGGATGACCTCAGATTCGCGCTCGCTCAGTTCCGTCTTGAGAGAGCTGCCCTTGCGAGTCTGGTTGCGCCCGTAATCCATGATGATCTTATCCGCCATCGAATTGTCCAGGTAAACGCCCCCACCGGCTGCGGTATAGATAGCCGTGATCAGCTCGTGCGCCGC
>JAAZNB010000100.1 GCA_012798515.1 Chloroflexota bacterium | reverse complement strand
CTGCGTTCTGTGCCGGTGGAGCGTTCTGCTGGCGAGTCTCTTCCCAATCCGGCTCATCCAACCAGGCTCCCGGCTGGAAAGGCGGCTCACGCGTCTCACCCCCGCCGGGCACAGGCGCCGGCGGTTCCTCTCCTGTGACTGGCTGCGCCTCAAGCGTAGCAGATAGTTCTGGCAGCCCGGCCGGCAGTTCCGGCGTCGTTTCAGGCGGAACCCGCACCGGCGCCTGTGCCGCTCCGGATGGCTCTTCTACCTGAGAGGGGTCCAGATATTGCGTACCCAGCGGGTGGGTGAAGAACTGATCTTCTTCGTGCGTCTCGGGAGCGGCCTCTGCCGCCGCTAAGGGGCCGGATGGCTCTTGATCTATGGCCGGGATGGGGTCCTCATCGTCCCAGGCGAAAGAAAACCGGCTCATCCGGCTGGCCAGGTCATCGTCTGCCGGCGCCTCTTCCCAACCGTCCGGGCCCAGGTGGAGGGGCGCGGTGCTGTCGCCATCGCCGTCTTGCGCCTCGGGGTGGTGTGGAGAGTCTTCCGTGAAGGGATTGACCGTATTGCCGTTCCAGGATGGCAGCGGCTCGAAAGAATCCTGCAAAGATTGGAGGTCCTGCTCGCGAGCGCGAATCTGGTCATTGAACTCATCCCAGAAAGATTCGTCGTTCGAAGGGGGCAGCTCGATGGAAAAGGGCGACGCAGCGCCGGAATCCTCGGACTCCGTTACCTGGTCTACGGCGGGCGCACCTGCCGGGAGCGAAGCGTTTTGCGGGCCATCCAGTTCCCCGGCGTCGAGGGGATGAGTTGGCGGGAGATCCCGCATCCATTCCGGGAGCAGCTCGTCGTCCGGCTGTGTGTAAAAAGGCCCGCTGGGAGCATCCCCTTCCCAGCCGCTCTCGGAGAGAAACTGGCTGATCTGCGCTTCGACCTGGGCATTCGCTCTTTCTGCGCCAGGATCGTCGTCCTCACTGGCCCCCTCGCCAGGGGTAGGCGTCAATGGCAGTGTTTCTTCCCCGGCCACCGGCAGTGCCTGGGAGGCAGCCTCTACCCCGGGGTGCCCGGGGGGCGGGTCGCCGGCGGCCCGCCCGGGGCGCACCAGTTTTTGCAGCCAGCCCCATACAGAAGCACGCCCCACCGTCTCGGGCTGTTCGGGAGAATCCTCCAGCTCGATCTCGATTTGAGGCAGCTCAGGCACAAAACCACCATCGAGCAGGTTTTCACCTTGCGGCGAACGCCGTCGCGGGGCATTGGGGTATGGGGTGGGTGGGCGGGTCTCGTCGGTCATTACTTACCAGCTCATGGCAGCGTCGAGGGCAGCGCCGGCTGCGGCAGGCGAAATTCCACGTTCACCTCGCCGCTGGCCGGAATACGGGTAAACGCTTCACGATAGTAATATGGCAATTGCACCTGGAGGATGGAGCCGGCCATTTGATCCACAAACGGGAATTCAGCCCGGCCACCCTCTGTCTTCTGATAGGCAGCATCGCCGCCGGAATAGCGTACCACCACCTCGACCTGGTCCAAAGCCTCACCCGGGTCCTGGCGCTGGTTGTTGTTGATATCCAGGTAAACGGTTACATGAACCATACCATCTATGCTGTCCGTGCGGCGCGTGGGAATCGGGGTGGGTACCTGGGCTTCGATGATCATCTCTGGCTGGGCAGTGGGGGCTGCCAGCGGCGCCTGGCTATCGTAACTCCGTATTTTTTCCCACAGGCTGTCGACGTACAACTGGCTTCCCGGGCAGGAATCCAGGTTCTGGGATATTGTGGTCCAATTGATGGCCTGCCCATTCTGCCGGGCCTGGTCGACGGCGTCGGTGAGACACTGGCCCCCGGCGTGATAGGTCAGGGTGGTAAAGCGCCACATGTCCTCGCGGCTGGCCTTGCTGGCGCTCTGGCCGAGGACATAGCCGGTCTGGCGGCAGCTCCCTCGCAGCATGCGCGCCAGGATCGAGATACTCTGTTCGGCGCGTACCAGATCGATGCCATAGGCGCAGTCCGGGCAGTCGGCGTTGACCCACTGCACCAGGCCACCTTGCAACATCATCTTGTCGCGCACCACCAGGTTGTCGTACTGGGTGGCGCAGTTGTAAAACAGCCCGGTGCACACCAGGGCGTTCAAATTGGTGTCCCAGCGCAGGGCCGAATCGGCGCCCATTTCGTTGACCTGCCCCAGGCCGTATTCGTCGAACATATTGGCCGCTGAAGCGGGCCAGAACTGCGATTCTTGTTCGATCAGGCTCTTGAGATATTTGGCCGGGATGCCCAGCTCCTGGGCCGTACTCCAGATGGTGAGATCGAAACGATTCTGCCAATCGAGCATGGCCTGCTGCGCCTGGTCGATCCCGCAGCCGTTGGGCGAGCCATTGGCATTCAGTCCCCCGCCCGGGCAGGAGGAAGCGTCGACCACGCCATGGCGGATGAGCTGCTGCGCCAGATAATGCAGCGTTTTGTCTGTGCGCAGGTCGTCCGGCGAGGCGGGCAGATTCACCCAGCTGGGAGAAGCGCCGGTCGCCGTGGAGCCCCAGATGTCGGCGCAGGTGTCCACGAACAGGGACACGGGGGAATAAGCCGTCTTGGTCAGGTAATACCCGCCGTAGTTCTCTGCCACCCGTACGGTAGCGCGATAGTGCTGGCTTTCGTCGCCCAGGCTTGAAGTCGCCCAGTAGACCACCTCGGCGTCGTGGTCCAGGCGGATCTCACACACGCTCACCGGGCAGTGGAAAGGGGTGCCATTGACCGTCCCATCGATAGCCATGATGGTGTAATCCGATACCGGTTCGCTGGCCTTGATGACGATGGCCGGCACCTTGACCGGTTTATCCGGTGTGTTCAGCTCGACCACCATGGGCGGGATAGGAATGCGCTGGACCACTTTGACCGGGCGGGTCGATTCCAGTTCCCAGCTGGCCTCCAGGTAGATCTCCATAAATTCGTTTTCGATCACCAGGGGCTCTGGCGTCGCCGTGGGCGTCTGGTAGGCGCCGCCGGGCGTGGGGGTAAACTCGTAGGTCGGCGTCGGGGCCGGGGTCTCGGTCGCCGGATAAAGAATATCCAGGCAAAAAGGGCGGGCGTCGTTTAGGGTTGGATAGCCTTCGTGCGCAACGATCACCCGGCACAGGAAACGGCCATCCTGGCTGGAAACCATTCGCCACGTATATTCGGTGTAAGTCATTTCCACAGTCTTAAACCGGCCTCCACCGCCATCCTGGGCATCGGCTGTCTGGTAATTAAATATAAACAAGCTCACCATAAGCACCAGGACGAGCAGTAACCAACGCTGCTTCAACATCAAATCGTTGCCCTTACACATGTATTAAAAAATATTCGATCCCCAAAGAATGTAAAATTGTGGTGAAAAATAACCAAAGGGGGCGTTTAAATTTCCGTCACCGGGATGCCAGCATCTTGCACAGAAATTTCCCCCAGACACAACTCCAGGGCCAGCAGCAGTACATCCAATCACCAGCAGAATTTCTATTTTCTGAGCCGGACCGCAATTTCCAGCCGGGAGAGCCGCCCGAGGCTCCCGGCCGCTAACGTAAAGCAGGACGACACCCGGCCAGACCCCCAGGGCTCAACTCTCACATGGCCCGGCCCGGGTAACGTGCAAATTAAATAACTCAGAATCGGGCGATCTTTCGAGCCCGAACTGAGGGTAGACTATTCAAATCAGAACAGGGTGCTTTACCCCACGGTGATGGAATGAAGGTGCAGCGCGATGATAGCGGAGATCAACCCTGATCCATTTTTAACCCTTCAATCATTCTTAGCCCTTTTCGAAGCCCGCAGCCAGGCCTGGCTGGGCGATAGAGGCGGGTTATTACGGTGTTCGACGCTGCTCAAAGAAAAGGCGAAGTCTTCCAGGAGCATCGAGATGGTTTCGTTCGGCTTGGTACTCAACAGTGGCTGGCCGTAATTAATGGCGTCCACCAGCATGTCTTGTCCAAAAGGCACCACCAGGTCTACCTGGCGATGTAGAGCCGACTCGATGCTCTTGCGCGCCAGCCCTTTGCGCTCGAAGATCCAGTTCAGTACCAGCTTGACTTTTTCCGGCGGATAGCCCAGGCGGCTGTAAGTGTTCAGGGCAGCAAAAGAAGCCCGCACCGAGGCCATTTCCGGTGACATGGTGAGCACGATAGTGTCGGTCTCATCCAGCACGTGCACCGAGATCTCATTGAATGCGTGAGGTAAATCGAAGATGATGTAGTCGTACTGGCCGCGCAGCAGGGCAAAAGCCTCTTTGAACAAATCCGGGGTGAGCAGCTCGCCGTCGGTGGGCAGGGTCGGGGCGGCGATGTAGGCCAGGCCGCTTTCGTGGCTGCCGATGATGGTCTGCAACGCTTCCAGGTCCAGCTCGCTGGGACTGAAGCGGGCGATGTCCACCCAGGTACGTTTCTGTGAGGCGTTCAACATCAGCGCCACCTGCCCGGCTGTCAGGTCCAGGTCGACGATCAAGGTCGGCCGCTTCCAGATCATGTTGAGACCGTAAGCCAGGTTGATGGCCATGCTGGAGCAGCCCACCCCACCCCGTAAGCTCTGCACGGCAATCAGGTGGGCGTCGCTGGTTCTGCGCTGTACCTGGATGCTCTTGGTCAATTCTACCCTGCGCAGCAGCACGGTCACCTGGGCGACGAACTCTGCCGGGATAAAGGGCTTGGAAAGATGCACGTCAGCGCCGGCCTCGAAGGCCTCCAGCTTGTCCTCCAGGTCCGACTGCACGGTGAGGATCATGATCGGGGTATGGGCAAAACGCGGGTCGCGCCTCAGCCGCCGCACCACCTCGTAGCCGGTCATCTTGGGCATCATCACGTCACAAATGATCAGGTCAGGGGGAATCAGGTTGGCCGCATTCAGCCCCTGAACGCCATCTTCGGCGTGATCTAACTCGACGCCCAGTGGATGCAGGGCATGAGCGATCATCTTGTGATACATCGGCTCGTCATCAATAATCAGGATGCGGGTCATAAAACACCTTGGGATTTATCTCTAATCATATGCTTTCTGCGAGTAAACTGCAATCCGGTACGGGCGTGTCCGTCAGGCGCTCAATTGGTCTGGTCTTGCGGTTGTGAAAGCTGGTCGAGGAAATGTTGCAGCCTGGGGATTTCCAGGCGGATCTTTTCGATCAACAGGGGTACCCTGGACAGGTTCCCCGACTTGGCCGTGGCCTCCAATTCCTGGGCCGTGTCGAACAGGGATAACGCACTAAAATTGGCCGCCATACCTTTTATATTATGCCCAATCCGGCTGACATCTTCAATATGGGTTTCTCTAAAAGCGGTATCCAATTGGGCGCAGCGCTCGGTCAGCTGGGGTACAAATTCGATTAGCATCTCACGGAAGAACTCCATATCGCCATCGAAGCGCGGCATGGCTTTCTCCAGATCGATCACCAGCCCGTCTTCCCCACCCGCGGCCGTTTCCGCCTGGACTGGCGGCGCCTCAGGCGCATCCTCCGGGGTGGCCTGGACGGCTCCATGCTTGCTCGCCGCCGGCTGTAAGGGGGCTTTGCCTGGTTTGAGGCTGCCCGTGCTGCGGCTCTTGATGACCGGCTTGCCGTCCCCACCCAGGGTGCTCCCCGGTAGTTCCTCTTCAGTAATGTCATACCCCAGCAGGCGGTCGATACAATCGACCACTTCCCTGGGGTCCAGGGGCTTGGAGAGATAATCGTCCATACCGGCCGCCAGACACATCTCCCGGTCGCCCTTCATGGCATGGGCCGTCAGCGCCACAATGGGCAGGTGCTGGCCCTTCTTCTCGCTCTTACGGATGGAACGGGTTGCTTCCAGCCCGTCCATCTCGGGCATCTGGACGTCCATCAGGATCAGATTGTAGGGATGGCGCTGGATGGCTTCGATGGCTTCCCGCCCATTGCCCACCACGTCCACTACGAACCCGGCCCGCTGCAAAATGGTCACGGCCAGTTTCTGGTTGATGGGATTGTCTTCCGCCAGCAAGATGGCGCTGTCTTTGCGTTTGTGTTCGGAGATGGTATGGCGGGTAATCAGGGACGGCTGCAAGAACTGGGGCCCTTCCTGGTTACGGCAGATGACCGAGCGGATCGCCTCGTAAAGCTGGACCTGTTTGACCGGTTTGAGCAGGTAACCGGAGCAGCCCATCTGCTCCATGCGCGCCGCGTCGCCCCGGCGCCCCATAGAGGTCAACATGATCACGATCACATCTGCAATGGCCGGGTCCGACTTGATCTTGTGCAGGGTAATCTCCCCGTCCATTTCCGGCATCTGCATATCCAGCAAGACGACGCAATATTCGTCGCCGGCGCTGGCCTCTTTGCGCAGTTCCCCCAACGCCGCTTCGCCACTGGGGACGGCGTACACATTACATCCGTAGCTTTCCAGCGTTTTCACCAGCACGATACGGTTGGTCGCGTTATCGTCCACCACCAGGACCTTCAGCCCGTCCAGGCCTACGTCGGTGGTGTCCTGCTCCTGCGGGCGGTTGATCTTTTCGAAGGACACCCGGAACCAGAACGTGCTGCCCTTGCCGGGGGTGCTGTCGAAGCCGATCTCCCCGCCCATCATTTCCACCAACTGCCTGGAAATAGCCAGGCCCAGGCCGGTCCCACCGTATTTGCGCGTGGTCGAGGTGTCTGCCTGCATGAAACGGTCGAAGATGGCTTTCTGTCGTTCGAGCGGAATGCCCACACCGGTGTCGCTGACCGAGAATAACAGGCGGGCGTGGTCTTCCTTGTCTTCCTCGCAGCTGATTCGGATCACCACTTCACCCTGTTCGGTGAACTTGATGGCATTACCCAGCAGGTTGACCAGCACCTGGCGCAGCCGGCCCGGGTCGCCTTTCAACCGCAGCGGCACGTCGTGGTAGATGAGACAGGCCATTTCCAGGTTCTTGGCCTCGGCCCGCGGCGTCAGGGCGTACACCAGCCCTTCGACCGTGGAACGTAAATCGAACTCGATACTGTCCAGGTCCAGCCGCCCGGCTTCGATCTTGGCAAAGTCGAGGATGTCGTTCAACAAGGTTAGCAGAGAGTCGGCGCTCTCCCGGGCCATTTCCAGGTAATCCAGCTGCTCGGGGTTCAACTCGGTGCCCAACGCCAGTTCCAGCATACCGATGATACCGTTCATGGGGGTGCGGATCTCGTGGCTCATGTTGGCCAGGAAGTCGCTCTTGGCCCGGTCGGCGGCCTCGGCCTCTTTGCGCGCCCGCTCCAGCTCACTGATGTCGTGGTAGATGGCCAGCGACCCAAGGCGGTCTTCGCCTACGATGACGGGCACGCCGAAAATTTCCACATCCAGCAGGGTGCCGTCCTTGCAACGGCGTTGGCTGATGTAATGCACCGTGCCCCCCCGGTCTACTTCTTGCGAAAGACTGGAGGCGGCCTTACGCTCATCCGCTGGCACGATCACTTCGTCGATGTCTTTGTTTTCGATTTCCTCCCACTCGAAGCCGAACAGGCTGTGGAAGGCTGGGTTGCAAGAAACCACACGGTGGTCCAGGTCCAGGGTCACGATGGCAATAGGGCTGGTGGAATACAGCGCTTCGAAGAATTGTTTCTGGCGCCGGATTTCGGCTTCGTTCTTCTTCCGCTCGGTGACGTCGCGAATCACGTAAATGATGCCATCTACGTTATCTTCCAGGCGGACCGGGTAACTGGAAAGATCGTACCAACCCTCCAACACGGGGAAGTGAATCTCTCGGCTGTTTACCCGGATCGGCAGGGTGATTTCGGCTGCGCCGTTGAAAAATAAATCATAGTATTTCTTACCGATAATATCCTGATAAGTTTGCCCAAAAGCCTGGGTGACGGCTTTGTTACAACGTATGATCGTCCCACTCATGTCGGTGAGCAGGATCAAATCGCTCACCGCGTCGAAAGTGGCTTCCCAGGCCCGCTTGGCCTGGCTGATGATCGATTCCACCGTGTTGCGTTCTTTGATCTCTTTGCGCAGGCTGCTGTTCATCGCCGTCAACTCAGCGGTACGGTCTACAATGGTGCTCTCCAGCTGCGCCGTCAGGCGGTCGTAACGCTCCTTGCGTTGGGCGTTGACATAATACAAAATGGCGAAGGAAAATGGGAAAATGTCGATGAACCAGTGCAGCGGTTGGGTCTTATGCAGGGTTACCACAGAATTAAAGGAAAGGGGTAAGCCTCGCCCGGATATATCGATGAAGGTTGCCACAATTGGGAAAATGAGCCCTAACAGGAATGCCAGCAATGCATCTTGCAAAGCGTGGTTTTGATCGTGGGTCTTGTCGTTCAACATCTAAACAACCTCCACAGTACCGCAACCGCTCGCCAGACTAACCTGGCTTTCAAACAGCCGGTACCCGCCCAGGGGAAATACCAATCAATTCAAAACGGCCCAGGTAGTGAAAAGCAAGAATGTTCAAGGGCATGCCAAGCCACCGCCCCCTAAAACCAGTTGACTCTCCTTTTTTCTTACCATACCCGCCGCAAATCATCCATTAAGTTGGGGTAAAAATCATTGGATTGCATCTTTACACATGATTTACACAAATTTAATAGACACCCAAAAATAACCTGTCAAAATAGAGATCAAGAACAAAGTTCGCTTACATCCCTTCATCGACGCGAACATCGCTGCTGATAGCAACCTCAGACCAACATCATAGCCTTCTTCATAGCCTGGTCTGACATCGACGTCTAATCGAACCATCATCGCAGAACACCGTACTCTCATCGAAGCCACATCGTTGCTTCATCGTAGAACATCGCACACACATCAAAGCCACATTGCTGCCTCATCGTAGAAACATCATGAACATCAGCAAATAAAGCGAGCTATCGTTCTCACATGGTTGGCGGTGAATTTCATCGCCAACCATTGTTTTATGTCTATCCATAGACAGACCAGGTTTCAAAGCACAAATTAGCGGTACCCTTCCAGCCGCAAATTGAACCAGCTTTTTGCGGATAGGTCCACGAGCGCTTTCGAGTAAGTCCCTTATTGGTAAGGCTTTACCCCCGCAACATTACGTCTCACCACCGAGAGGGAATTACAGAATGAACATAACTCGGCACAACATCAGCATACGCTACAAGTTGTTTCTTGCCAGCACCAGCCTCTTACTCCTTAGCGTCATTGCCCTGGTCGTAGTTGGGTCGTGGCAAAGCAGCCAATATAACGTCAAAGGAAAGAATGAAGTCGATGAGCTCATTGACCAGGATATGGGCCACATCATTAATGGTGTGTACAACCTGGTCGAATCTCAAGATCAATCCATCCAGCAGCAGGTGGATAACGCCCTGAATGTGGCCATGCAGCAACTTGACCTCGAGGGCGGTATCTGGCTGGACGACGAAACCTCTTACTGGAAGGCCACCAACCAGCTCGACCAGGAAAGCCAGCTGGTAGAACTACCCAAAATGATGATCGGCGACCAGTGGACCGGCAGCTTCTCTTCCTTCGATAATCATGTCCCCCTGGTCGATACAGTCTCGGATCTCATGGGCGCCTCATGCACCGTCTTCCAACGCATGAACACCCAGGGCGACATGCTCCGGGTGGCCACCAATGTCCAGAACGACGACGGGCTGCGCGCCATCGGCACCTACATTCCGGCCCAGAATGCAGACGGTTCGGACAACCCCGTCGTGGCTTCTCTGCTCGCCGGGGAAACGTTCCGCGGTAACGCCTACGTGGTCAACTCCTGGTATGTCAGCACATACCGGCCGATCAACGACGGCCACGGCAACGTCATCGGGGCCCTGTTCGTCGGCATCCGCCAGGAAAACGTGCCCATCTTGCACCAGGCCATCCAGGACACACGCGTAGGCAATTCCGGCCAGGTGATGGTGTTGCAAGGCACCGGCAGCCAGCGCGGTGAGTTTCTGATCTCCGAAAACGGTGACCAGGACGGACAAAACGGTTGGGACCTGGTGGACAGCCAGGGAGAGACCTACATCCAATCCATGATTACTACCGCGTTGGAACTGTCCGACGGCCAGACGGCCAGCGTCCGCTATCTCGCCCCAGGGAGCGAAGGCGCCGGGCCATCCTGGAAGATGGGGCGCATTGCGTATTACCAACCCTGGGATTGGGTCATCGTGGCAAGCACTTACGAATCAGACTACCAGAGCTTTTTCAACACCCTGCAGGCCGGACGGCAAACCATGATCCTGTCCTTGCTGGGCATCGGCCTGCTCGTCACTGTTGTGGGCGGGTTCATCAGCTGGCGGTTTGCCACCCAGGTTTCCAGGCCCATTATCACCATTACCGACGCGGTCTATCGCATGGCGGAGAACGACCTGCCGGACCTGCTCTCCGGGATCCAGGCCATTTCGAAAGGCGACCTGACCAACAGCGTGCACATCGAACCGGTCGAGGTCAAACTCCGATCCAACGATGAGCTGGGCAAGATGGCCTCGGCCTACAATCGCCTGTCTGATTCACTGCTCGAAGTGTGTGACGCCTTCAATTTCACCCTGGAGAAACTGCGCAGCCTGGTGCAACACATCAACGATGGCATCCTCAACCTGCACAACGCCTCCGGCGTGCTCTCCATCGCCGCCCAGGATTCCGGCCAGGCCACCAGCCAGATCGCGGCCACCATCCACCAGATCGCCGGGGGAGCAACCAGCCAGACTGATGAGATCACCCGTACCGCGGTGGCCATGGAAAGCCTCAGCCGGGCCGTGGAAGGCATCGGCCTGGGCGCCAAGGAACAGGCCTCGGTCATCACCCGTACCACGGAATCCACCTTACAAATCAACCAGGCCATCCAGCAGGTCACCTCAGCCGCCGAAGCCGGCGCTCAACAGTCGGTCAAGGCCTCCCAGACGGCCCATCACGGCGACCAGATCGTCAAAAACAACATCCAGAGCATGCAGGTCATCAAGTCCAAGGTAGAGCTGTCCTCGCTGAAAGCACAGGAGATGACCGAGCATTCAGAAAAGATCGGTTCTATCCTGGAGAAGATCAACGAGATCGCCGGCCAGACCAACATGCTGGCCCTCAATGCGGCCATCGAGGCCGCCCGCGCCGGCGAATATGGCAAGGGCTTTGCCGTGGTGGCCGACGAGGTGCGTAAGTTGGCTGAAAAATCGGCCGCTGCCACGACCGAGATCGCCTACATCATCACCGAGGTGCAGCAATCAGCCTTCGAGACCGGTGAAGCCATGGAAGAAGCACACAAGATGGTGTTACAAGGCGTCGACCTGGCCGACCAGACAGGTAAGTCCTTGGGAGAGATCCAGAGCGCCGTCGAAGAGCTGGACCAGCGCGTGCGCCAGGTCAGCACCGCGGCCCGGCGTATGGCCGATTCCTCCAATGACCTGGTGAGCGACATCGAAACCGTTTCCGCCGTGGTGGAAGAAAACACCGCCTCGGTGGTGGAAATGTCCCAGAACAGCGCCGCCCTTCACCAGGCGGTGGAACAAATTGCCAGTATTTCAGAAGAGAACAGCGCCGCCGTCCAGGAACTCAGCGCCACGGCTGAAGAAATGAGCGCCCAGGCCGAGGACGTGGCCAGCTCGGCTCGCGGGCTCGCCGACCTGGCCCAGGACCTCAGCAGCCAGATCATCGAGTTCAAAGTATCCAAAAACCAGAACCAGTTGCAATACGTGGACCTGTTCAAACAGGCGCACCTGAAATGGATCGAACGCCTCAACCTGATGCTGGCCGGCAAGCTCAGCCTGGACGTAAACGAGCTCAGCGATCACAACGCCTGCCTGCTGGGACGCTGGTACAATCGCAGGAAAAGCGAAGACCTGGGCAGCCTGCCCGAATTCAAAGCCATCGAAGAACCCCACCAGCGCATGCACGCGGCCGTCAAACAGGTCGTCCAGAGCCACCAGAACGGGGACCTGGCCGGGGTCAAACAAGGCATGCAGTCAGTCAGCCAGTGTTCACACCAGATCGTCGAAAAGCTGGACCAGCTGAAACGCAGAGTTGACACTTCCGCCCATTAAGATCCCGTACGAAACCTTTGCGCCCGATCCGCCGGGCACGCCACAAGCGTGCCCGGTTTTTTCTTTGCTCCACCACTGCGCCGCCCTGGCGCTTGCGCAGGTGATCCTCGAACCCCGCCTGTGTCGCTCGTATGTCTGCTCATTTCCACCCTGGTCCTACTTTCTAACCGTATAGAGAGGATGATTCGATCTCACCGGGAGATCCTTCTCTCCTGGGACATAGGCAAAATAAATCAGGCGGACCTCAAGCCAATGCGCTTGAGGTCCGCCTGATGGTGATTAAAAAAAGTGGCGAGAGTGGGATTTGAACCCACGACCAAGGGCTTATGAGTCCCCTGCTCTACCACTGAGCTACCTCGCCGGACGGGCACAAATATACTACGGTCTTTAAAAATTGTCAATCAATCGGTCAGCCGCCTACAGCACAAAAGCAGCCCGTATCAGCGCCCTGCTCCTTCAAGCCCCTTTGAACCCCAGCCCCTTCTCCTTGAGCGAGACCCAGCGCCCCAGGCCGATCACCAGGTGGTCCAGCAGCTCGATATCCAGCAGCTTGCCGGCCTGCACCACCGCCCGGGTCAGGTTGACGTCCTCCGGGCTGGGCGTGGGGTCGCCGCTGGGATGGTTATGCACCACGATGATCGAGGCTGCATTGCGCTGGATGGCCGGGCGGAACAGCTCGGCAACCCGCACCGGCGACGAATTGAGCGACCCGATGTAAATCTTCTCCACACTGATCACCCGGTTCCGCGTGTCCAGGAGCAGCACCCACAGGTGCTCCTGGGCCAGCCCGGACATCTCGTACTGCACCAGGGCGGCGGCATCCGCCGGGCTGTGGATCACCGGGCGCTCGTCCGGCGCCTCGCGGGCCATGCGCCGCCCCAATTCGATGGCGGCTTTGATCTGGGCCGCTTTGGCCGGCCCAATGCCTTTTTCGTTACACACTTCGGCAAAAGTAGCCCGGTGCAACCCGGCAATGCCGCCGAATTTGATCAGCAGGCGCTGCCCTAGCTGCACCGCATTCTCCCCCGGGATACCCACTCGCAGCAAAATCGCCAGCAGCTCAGCATTGTTCAATGCTTGCGGGCCAACCTCAGCCAGGCGCTCCCTGGGACGGTCTCCCGAAACCAGATCCATAATGCGGTACGATACGGGTCGTTCTTCATCCATGGGCCTTGTTGTCATCTCCGTGTAGATGGGCGCAATCCGGTCAGACCGGTTATTCTTTTCGAATCGCCAACCAGTTCATGGCACTCAAAATGATACCTGTCTCCCCCTAAAAGGGCAAGCGACAGAGAAAGGTGGATCAAGGCTGTCTTCATACCCCGGTCTTGGACCACGGTTGGGAAACGAGTTGAAAAGCCAACGGATAACAGGGCCCAGCAAGGCAGGCAGGTTGGTGGTTTGCATTTCTGCGTGATATGTATTAAATATTAACAGGCATGCTATAATTCCTTCATCGGAGAATCACATGAACCTGGACCCCTCTGCCCTAAGCAGTTTTATACTCGTTACGACGGCCTTTTCAGCTGCTTTTGTGGCAGCCCTGTGGCTCAGCCTGATCGTGTGGGCCTACCGGGACATCCGTAAGCGGGCCCGCGACCCCCTCATCCGCGTCCTGGCCGTCCTGGTGGTGGCCATCCTCTTCTTACCCGGCATTATCATCTACTTGATTCTCCGCCCGCCCACCACTGTGGAAGAGGAATACCAGCATTCTCTGGAAGAAGAAGCCCTGCTCCAGTCCATCGAGGACAGCCCCTTGTGCCCCGGGTGCGGCCGGCGTATTCGCGAAGATTGGATCGCCTGCCCCAATTGCCACACACGCTTGAAGAAACCTTGCCCGCAGTGTGGGCGATTAATGGAACTGGCCTGGAACCTGTGCCCCTACTGTGCAACCCCGGCCCCCGGCATGCGGCGAGAGGATCAGTTAATGGAAGACGAGGATCTCTCTACCCCATTATCTGAAACCCAGGAATAACGTCTTCAATCTTCATATCGAGCTACACCCAAAGAGATGAGCGCAATGTTTTATTATGAGAGACAAATTCGGGTTGAGCCGATCGATTACCTGCTTATCGGGCACGTCACACAAGACCTTACCCCCCAAGGCCCCGTCCTGGGAGGCACCGTTTCATATTCTGGCCTGACGGCTCTAGCCCTGGGGCAGAGAGTAGGCGTGGTCACGGCCTGCAGCCCTGCCTTCGACCTGTCCCGCCTGGACAAACTTCAGGTGGTCAATTATCCTTCCGAGCACACCACTACCTTCCAGAACCTGGCCATGGCGGATGGCGGCCGGACTCAATACCTGCATACTCCTGCCGCGCGCCTGGATCTGAGCGCCGTGCCCGAGCTGTGGCGCAATGCCCCGATCGTCCACCTGGCCCCGGTTGCCGGGGAAGTGGATCCCAACCTGGTACGCGCCTTCCCCAACGCCCAGGTCTATCTCACCCCCCAGGGGTGGATGCGCGCCCGCGATGCCCAGGAGCGGGTCTTCTTCAGCGAATGGCCGGAAACCACTTACGTCTTCCGCAACGCCAATGCGGCCGTATTGAGCATCGAAGACGTGGAAGGCGACGAGGCCATCATCGATGATATGCTCTCTTCCATCCGCGTCCTGGCCGTGACCGAAGGCGCCGACGGCGCCCGGGTCTACTGGAACGGCGACGTGCGCCGTTTCCGCCCGCCAACCGTGGTCGAAAGCGACCCCACCGGCGCCGGGGATATCTTTGCGGCTGCGTTCTTCTCGCGCTTGTTCACCACCCGGGATCCCTGGGAAGCCGGGCGTTTTGCCACGCAGCTGGCCGCCTATTCCGTCACCCGGCCGGGGCTGTCCGGTGCGCCCACGTTCGAAGAGATTCAGCTTTGCGCTGTTGAAATTACACAAAGGCCTGAAACATGACACGGATCTACACACTCGTCAACCAAAAAGGCGGAGTGGGCAAAACTACTTCGGCGATCAACCTGGGCGCTTACCTGGGTTACTACGGACAGCGCGTGCTGCTGGTAGACCTCGACCCGCAAGCCAATGCCACCTCCTCGCTGGGCATCGACAAACGCACCGTCAAGACCGGCACCTACGAGGTCCTGCTGGGCGCCGTCCCGCCCGCGCCCCATATTCTGCACAACCCGCGCTACAAACTGTCCGTGCTGCCCTCTAACCCCGCCCTGGCCGGCGCAGAGATCGAGCTGATCGACATGGAAAAGCGCGAATTCCGTCTCAAAGAGGCGCTCGCCCCGGTACTGGAGCGTTACGATTACGTCTTGATCGACTGCCCCCCCTCCTTGAGCCTGCTGACCGTCAACGGGCTGGTGGCCTCTCAAAACGGGGTGCTCATCCCGGTCCAATGTGAATACCTGGCCCTGGAAGGCCTGGGCCAGCTCACCCAGACTTTGAACCGGGTGCGTTCCACCCTGGTCCCCGACCTGGCCGTGCGCGGCGTCGTCCTGACCATGTATGACGGGCGTACCCGCCTGGCATTAGACGTGGTCCAGGAAGTACGCAAATATTTCCCCAACCAGGTGTTCCAGTCGGTGATCCCCCGCAGCATCCGCCTGGCCGAGGCCCCTTCCTACGGGCAGCCCATAGCCATCTACGCCCCCGACTCCACGGCGGCCAAAGCCTACAGTGGCCTGGCCCGGGAGATCCTGGCACAAGACGGCATCTTTATCCCCGATCTACAAGTGGAAAGGTAAAAACAAGCGCATGGCACGAAAAGGCGGATTAGGCAAAGGACTGGATGCTCTCCTTCCCGAAGAGCACCCGGAGCACAGCAGCGCAGGCATCACCTATTTAAGCGTGAACCTGATCGTGCCCAACCCGCGCCAGCCGCGTTACCACATGAACGAAGCGGATCTGCAAGACCTGGCCGCCTCCATCCGTGAGCACGGCGTCTTGCAGCCCCTCATTGTCACCCAGGAAGACAACGGCAGCCCGTACATCCTCATCGCCGGGGAACGCCGCCTGCGCGCTGCCCAGATTGCCGGGCTGGAGAATGTGCCCGTGTTGGTCCGCCAGGCCACCGACCAGCAGCGCCTGGAATGGGCTTTGATCGAAAACGTGCAGCGTGCCGACCTGACGCCCCTGGAGACCGCCGAGGCCTACCGTCACCTTTCTGAAGAATTCGGGTTATCCCATGAAGAGATCGCTGCCCGGGTGGGCAAGAGCCGCGTGGCGGTGACCAATACCCTGCGCCTGCTCAAGCTGCCCGAGGCCGCCCGACAGGCGCTGGCGGCCGGGAAAATCTCGGAAGGACACGCCCGCGCTTTGCTGGGGCTCAACCACGCCCAGGCACAGGTCGCCGCCTTACAAAGCATCTTGCGCATGGACCTGACCGTGCGCCAGACCGAAGAGCTGGTGCGTAAGCTCTCCGGCGAAAAGCCCGCCGCCAACCATCGTCCCGTGGCCAGCCCTGAAGTCCAGGCCCTGGAAGAGAGGCTGCGCAACCACCTGGGCACCCGCGTGGTTGTCCGCCATGGGAAAAAAGGCGGCAGCCTGGTAATCCATTACTATTCCAACGACGATCTGGACGCCTTGATCGACCGGATCCTGGGAGATTGAATCGTGAAGATCCTCTCTAATGCCCACATCTATACCCAGGACCCGGCCCAACCCCACGCCGGTGCGCTGCTGATCGATCACGGCGAGATCCGCGCCGCCGGGAACCGCGACCAGCTGCGCTCCCTGGCCGGCGGGCCTGTCGAAGAACTGGACCTGG
>JAAZNB010000616.1 GCA_012798515.1 Chloroflexota bacterium | reverse complement strand
GCGTCGCTCAACGAGGTGCAGTTCAGGCGGTAGCCCATGGCTACCGAATTGGCCATCTGCAGCACCATGGCAGCCAGCGCCTGGTCCAGGCTGATCAGGTCCGAGACGTACCCGGCCGTGCACTCCGGGTCCTCTAAGGCCCGCAGGGTGCGTGTGACCGTGGTGGGCATCGGCCGCAGCTGTTGGATCGATCTCAAGATTTGCGCTACCCGCTGGGGCATCATAACGAAATCCTCCGCTTGCAGGGTCCGTCCTGGGCGCTTCTCCGGCGCCTCAATGGACGAAATTGGGCAGGCTGGTAAACAGGTTGGTGGTAAAGACCAGGATGTGCTGCAGCATCCACGATCCCAGGATAGCCATCACGATGGCAATGCCCAGCAGCTTGGGCACGAAGGTCAGGGTGACTTCGTTGATCTGGGTGGCGGCCTGCACCAGGCTGATCAGCGAGCCGATCACCAGGCTCACGATGAGGATGGGCGCAGCCAGCACCAGGGTAACCATGGCAGCGTCCTGCGCCAGGGTAAGGACATACGATTCGGTCATAGGATGTGTCTGTTAACCTCCTGTCGCAGTGGATCAGAAGAAGCTCAGGGTCAGCGAGCGGGTAATCAGGTACCAGCCGTCCACCAACACGAACAACAAAATCTTGAAGGGCAGCGACACCAGCGATGGCGGCAGCATCATCATGCCCATGGAGAGCAGCACGCTGGACACCACCAGGTCGATGACCAGGAAGGGGATGTAGATGATAAAGCCCATGGTAAAGGCCGTGCGCAGCTCACTGATCACGAAGGCGGGGAACAGGGCCACGGTGGGGATGTCGTCCAGGGTGGCCGGGCGCTCGTAGCCGCCCATGTCCATGAACAGCTCGATGTCCTTGTCGCGCGTCTGCTTGAACATGAACTCCCGCACCGGTTCCACAGCCCGTTCGAAGGCCGTGTCCTGGTCGATCTGCTGGTCCAGGTAGGGCTGCAAGGCCTGTTCGTTGACCTGGTTGTAGACCGGGGTCATGATGAAGAAGGTCAACAGGATCGACAGGCCGATGACCACCTGGTTGGGCGGGATGGTCGGGGTGCCGATGGCGTTGCGCACCATGGACAGCACGATGACGATGCGGGTGAACGAGGTCGCCAGCACCAGCACGGCCGGGGCCAGGGACAGCACCGTCAGCAGCACCAGCAGCTGCACGCCGCTGGTGACCTGCTCGGGCTGGCCGGCCGGGTCTACCGTTAACGTCACCCCCGGGGCGCTCAGCTCGGGGTTGGTCGAACAGCCCGCCAGGGCCAGGGCCAGCAGGCCCACGACCGCCAGGAGCAAAATTTTCTTATTGCGCTGCATGCTTTCCCTGCTGCTCTCCAGCCGTACCGGCCGGCTGGTGCTGTTGAAAGATAGCGGCAAACGGCAGGGGGGATTCCCCATCGGTGGTTAAGGTACCATCGGCCACGAGTGAATCCATTTCGCTGATCAGGTTGACCGACTGGTCGGTGGCGCCGATGACCAGCACCTGGTCGCCCACCCGCACCAGGTGCAGGGCGCGCCGCGGGCTGAGGTGCACCGTCTCCAGCACGCTCATCTGGCGCACCCGGGTACGCGCCGGGCTGGCGTTCCAACGCCGCAGGAGCAGGGCGCAGCCGTAAATCAGGGCCACCACCACGATCAGCTTGAAGAACACCTCCAGGGACAGGGCCAGCGGGCTGGCGCTGCGTTCGGCCTCCGCCGTCCCCCCACCGGGTAAGACCAACACGATGCCCAACAAGACGAACACGAGAAAGCCGGAGGCAATGGCCACCTGCGCCCAACGCGGTTGGGCCTTGAAGCGTGTGATCCACCGCTGCAGCCTGGGGTCGCCGGCGAACATTACTGTTCTCCCGCGATGGCGTTCTGCTTGTTGGAAGAGATCAATTCGGTGACGCGCACGGCGAACTTGTCGTCCACCACCACCACCTCACCGCGCGCCACCAGGCGCTCATTGATGAACACGTCCACCGGGTCGCCGGCCAGGCGCTCCAGCTCCACCACCGATCCTTGCTGCAAATCCAGGGCATGCTTCAATGTCATCTGCGTTCGCCCCAGCTCTACAGTGATCATCAGGGGCACGTCCATCAACATATCCAGGCTGGCCTGGGCCGGGCCGCTCAGGTTCCCGGCGCTGTTAGCGGGGTCCTTGCTGCCAAACGTCGTTGGAGAATTTTGTGAATGATCTGTATTACCAGGGAGATCTACCATTACCACACCTCAAGTGTTTTCATTGGCTTTTACTATCCTCTTGTCCGTCACGGGCACTGGCGGCCACCTTGACGGCAATGTGACTGCCCATTTTCCCGATCTGGACCTTGAACAACGGCTGGTCCACGATCTGCATCACCAGGCTCTGGCTGATTTCGGTGTTCAGCTGGATGATGTCGTCCACGGCCAGGTTCAAGACCTCGTTGAGGGTCAGCTGCGCCTCGCCCAGCAGGACTTTAACCGGCAGGTGCACGTTACCCAGGCCCTGGATGAGCGTCTGGCGCGCCTGGGGGTCCACCTGGCGCTCCTTGCGCCCGGAGATCCACACGTGCGGGTTGAGCTCGTTGGCGATGGGTTTGAGCATGCCGAAGGGGATGTAGATGTTCATGATCCCGGTGGTGCCCTGGATGGTCAGCTCGAAGGTCAACAGCATGACCTTCTCGTTGC
This sequence comes from Chloroflexota bacterium, assembly GCA_012798515.1. Lineage (GTDB taxonomy): Bacteria > Chloroflexota > Anaerolineae > Anaerolineales > Anaerolineaceae > JAAZNB01. Next base: position 19,090 of record JAAZNB010000616.1, on the reverse strand, counting down.
CCATCAGCATCTGCACCCAGTTGGGGTTGGTGGTGCTGTCGTCCAGCTGGGGCTCGATGGATACCACTTTGCTCCACGCCCCTTTCAGGTCGGTGAGCATGTGCTCCACCAGGCCTTTGAGCAGGGACTGGTCGATGTCGGTCAGCGGGCGTTCCTTGGACTGGCCTTCGATGCGCCCGCCCAGGCGCTGCTCCAGGATCATGTAGCTCACGTTGGGGCTGATGGTCATGATCATCTGCCCGGGCAGCGGGGCCAGGGTCACCAGGTGGAACAGGCTGTTGGCCGGCACATCCTTGACGAAGTCGTGAAAGCGCCCCTGCTCGGTGTGCACCAGGCGCGGGCGCAAACTGATGCGCAGGAAGGTGGGCAGGGAAGTCATCAGGCGTTCGGCCAGGTCCTCGTGCACCAGCTCGACCGCCCGCATCTGTTCTTTGGAGAAACGGTTGGGGGACCAGAAGTTGTAGGCCTGGATCTTGCGATCGGGGTCCACCTCGCGTGGGCTGCTCCCGCCGGGCTGATCCATCAGGTCCGCCAGGTTGACGCGTTCCTGCCCGTCGTGACCTTCGAGCTCAATTGCCCCGCTGAGAAGGGCGTCGATTTCCGACTGGGTCAGCATACGGCGGTTTACTCCACGACGAATTCAGTAAAGTACACGGCAATCATGTTATATTCCGTCAGACGCCGGTTGATCGACAGGAGCAGTTCCTGGCGCAGCTGTTCTTTCCCTTCGGCAGTGTACATCGTGTCGAAGGTCTTGGTCGACAGCAGGGTGATGATGGCATCGTCGATCAAGGGCATCTTGTCGTTGATCTCGGTGTTGAACTGCGTGGTGTAGGCCGCTTTTTCTTCCTCACTCATTTTGGCATAGGTGGGATCGGGAGCGAACTCCAGCACGACCGAGACACGGATGTATTTGCGCCCGCCCTGGTCGGCCAGGTTGATGATCTTCGAGCCCGAGTTGATCATGATGCCCTGGCCTGGCAGCACGACCGGCGCGGGTTCCTCGGTGGGGGCCACGGCTTCCCCGGTGACCGCGTCGGTGGGAACCGGCGTGGGGTACAGATATTGCAAATAAAACGGCTTGGGCAATGAATCTGGCGCAAAGATGATGTAGGCGGTCGCCAGGCTGAACAGCGTGGTGATCGCCAGGATCACCACCAGCAGGATGCGGGAAACCATCTTCAAAATACCGTTTAGTCGCTCCATTGCAAATCTATGCTCCAGAAATAAGAATTATTGCAGTTCGTCCAGGCTGCTGGCCGAAGTACTGATGTAGTTCGAATCCACCTGGTAGATGACCACGATGTCCGCCCGGCTGTTGAACTGGCGGTGCTCGTCGGTGTCGTTGGGGAAGATGGGGGCATATTCCCCCTTACCGGAGATGGTCAGGCGCTCCGGGGCGATCCCCGACCCGATCATGTACTGGGCGATCACCGCGGCCCGCGCCGCCGAAAGCTCCCAGTTGTTGGAGTAGTGCGGGTCGGTGGGCGGGGAGTTGTCGGTGTGCCCGATGACGCGGATCTGGTTGGAGATCGGCTTCAACATGGCGATGATGGTGTCCAGCACCGGGTAGGCTTCGGCGTGCAGCTCGGCCGTGCCCTGGGTAAAGACCAGCTTCTCGCTCAACGAGATCAAAATACCTTCGATGTTGGTCTGCACGCTGACCTGGTTGCCCAGGTTCTGCTGCGCCAGCATGTTGGTCAGCTGGCCGGCCACTTCCACCGATTCGGGCGGCTTCTGCGGGATGCCCGGGATGACGATGGGGTCCGGCGAGCCGTCCGGGTTGGTGCCTCCCCCCTCGTCGATGGTAGAGGGCAGCACCTTGGTGGCCGAGCCGGTCGAGAACACGGCCCGCATGCTCTCGGCTAACTTCTTGTATTTCTCCACGTCCACCTGGCCCATGGAGTACAACACCACGAACAGCACCATCAGCAGGGTGATGAAGTCTGCGTAGCTGACCAGCCAGCGCTCGCCGCCGCCGTCGTCTCCGCCGCCGCCGTGGCTCATGATTCGGCCTTCGCTTTCTGCGGCGCCTTCTTGTCCTTGGGCGTCGCAGCTTTCTCCTTACCGCTCACGTTAGGCGGCAGGTAAGCCATCAACTTCTCGCGCACGATGCGGGGGTTCTCCCCGGCCTGCAGGGCCAGCACGCCTTCCATCAACAGGTAGCGGTAGGCCGTCTCCATGTCGTCGTTGGCGCGCAGCTTGCCCGCCAGGGGCAGGTAGATCAGGTTGGCGCTCAGCAGGCCCCACAATGTGGCCAGGAAGGCGCCGGCGATGGATTTGGCCAGCTTGTTGGGATCATCCAGCTGTTGGAGCACGCTGATCAGCCCCATGACGGTGCCGATGATACCAAAGGTGGGCGCAAACCCACCGGCTGCAGAAAACATGCCATATCCGGCGCGGTGCCGGCTGTGCATGTTCTCGATGGTGTTTTCCATAATTGCCTTGACCTGGGAGGGGTCCACGCCGTCAACCACCAGCATGATGCCCTTCTGCAGGAAGGGATCCTTGATCTTCTTGCTTTCCTCTTCCAGGGCCAGCAGGCCCTCGCGGCGGGCCTTGTCGGCCATCTTGCTCAACAGGTCGATGGCTTCCATGGAGTTGTACTTGTGGTCCTGGAAGGCCAGCATGACCAGCTTGGGCAGGCGGGTGATCAGGCTGAGGGGCGATGAAATGGTCGTGGCCGCCAGGGAACCGCCGATAATCAAAATGATCGCAGAGGGGTGAGCAAACAGTTCCAGCGGAGAGCCGCCGTCGAGGATCATAACGATGATGATGATTACAATCGCAGCGATAAAGCCAAAGATAGTTGCAAGATCCATTCACCACTCCAGAGGATTATTGTCTGGCGCCAGGGATAATCCTTACGCCTCAGCCGGCATACTTTCCGATACGGACCCGGTTCTGGTATTCGATCACCCGCTCGATGATGATCTCGGGTTTTTCTTTGACCACCAGCTTGGCATTGTTGGTCAAGGAGATGATCGTGTCCGGGGTCGCTTCCACCGTCTGGATCAGCTCGGCGTTTACGTAATATTGCGTGCCATTTAAACGGGTAACCAGTATCACAGTATTTACCCTACTTTCCTACGTTTCCTCACAAACATCCGCCATAAATCTAGCATAGCCAGGAAGGCAAGGGTGTAAATTGACCGTGAAAGCGGGGTTAAGACAGGCTAAAAATTACCCCCCTTTGCCTCCGGTTTGCATTTCTGCATGATTTGTCCCCACCTGGTGCTCCGGCCACCCGACCGCAGGCGGCTCACCGCCGCACCCGCCCCCCTTTCATTGCGAGCGAAGCGTTACCCCCGGTGTACTGACCGGGGGCGGCAATCCCCACCTTGGCCATCAGGCATCCCCATCTACCCCACGAGCACCCCGGGGCTCGCGGCCTGACCGCAGCGCCACCCCCACCGGCGCGGAGATTGCCGCGCCCCCCGGAAAGTACACCGGGGGGCTCGCTTCGCTCACAATGACAGATGATGTGGGCAGACGCGGCATTGCGCCGGCCCTAACAATTCTGTGGATTGATTTTATGGCCTCAAAAGCTTAACATAACACCGTAGGGTGACATGGTTTGAATTGATCTGATACCATTTGACACGTGCGAGATTCCAATGAACCAGAGTGCTACTCAAGATAAACAAGCAATGACGCTGCTCAACGCCAAAGAGGCGGCGGCGTACCTGCGCGTCAGCCTTTCAACCCTCAACCGGATGGAACGCCGTGGGCAGTTACAATCCATGCGCACACCGGGCGGCCATCGCCGCTACACCATCCCCATGTTGAACGCCTGCCTGGCGTACCATGAGGATGCTTCCCTCTCCTAATCGCGCCTCAACCGGGGAAGAGCAGATCGGGCTTCTGCTCTTCCCCGGGCGGGCCTGTCCTGATTCCGCCCACCAACCTGGAGCGCACGAAGGCCGTAAACCGTATGACCGATAGCTACCGTATACTCGTTCTAGACGACGACATGAGCCTGGGGGCTTTGCTGCGCTCGTACCTGGAAACCGCGCTCACCTGCCAGGTAGACCTGGCCGACAGCGTGGAAGGCTTCTGGCCTCTCATCGAAGGACAGAATTACAACATCCTCTTCCTCGACTATCGCCTGCCCGGCATCACCGGCCTGGAGGTGCTGGCCGAGCTCAAACAGCGCTGCATCCGCATCCCCACCATCATGATGACCGGCGAGGGCAGCGAACGCATCGCCGTCCAGGCCCTGCAAAACGGCGCCGTGGACTACCTGGTCAAAGGCAAAGACTTCCTCACCGACCTGCCCGCCCTGATCCAGAAAAACGTGCGCCTGAACGAATTGCAGCTCTCGGTGGAACGTTCCATGCAACAGATCCGCTACCAGGCCTTGCTGCTGGACAACATGCGCGACGCCGTGGTGGTGTGGGACCTGGAAGGCAAGATCACCTTCTGGAACCTGGCCGCCCAGTCCCTCTTTGGCGCCTCGGCCGAGGATGTCCTCGGGCAGAACGTGGAACAGGTCTACCTGGCGCTGTTCAAGCCCGCCGCCAACCTGGCCGAGCTCGACGTCCCCGGCGGCTACGAAGCCGAGCGGCGCCTGGCCTCCCCCCAGGGCGGCGAGCTGTGGGTCAGCTCACGCACCACCGCCCTGCACTCCGAAAACGACGGGGAGGGCATCATCGGCTACATCGACGTCTCGCGCGACATCACCCGCAACAAGCAGGAGCGCCAGGCCCTGGAAGAGAGCCAGCACTTCATCCAGCGCATCCTCAACACCACGCCCAACATGATGTATATCTACGACCTGGAAGACCAGGAAAGCATCTTCATCAATAACAAGATCGTCTCCTCGCTGGGCTACACCGTGGCCCAGATCCGCGAGATGGGCCTCGGCATCTTCGAGAAGCTGGTCCACCCCGAGGACCAGCCGCGCGTCTCTCGCCACTACATGGCCTTCGTCCAGGAACAGATCGACCCCATCAGCGAGGTAGAATACCGCATCCTGACCGCCTCCGGCTCGTGGCGCTGGATCCACACCCGCGACACGGTCTTCATGCGCGCCGCCGACGGCGCCCCCAAGCAGATCCTGGGCATCGCCGAAGACATCACCCCGCGCCGGCTGGCCGAAGACGCCCTGCACCGCCGCATGGAGAGCGAGCAGCTGATCAACAATATCTCCACCCTGCTGATCAACACCCAGCCCGACGACGTCGACGCCGGCATCCTCACCGGCCTGCACAGTGTGTGCAGCTCAGCCGGCGGCGACCAGGGCTTCATCTTCCTGGTCGAGCCCAACAGCCAGGCCATCCGCACCGCCTTCCGCGCCCCCGACAAGCCCCCCCAACCCAGCCTCGACACCGGCGCCCTGCTGCGCGCCCGCGACGTGCCCGAGGTGATGGAGAAGCTGGCCGGGGGCCAGGTCTTGCAGATCACCCAGTCTGACCAGGCCGACGGCATCCGCACCTTCAAGAAGCGGTTCCTGCCCGCCAGCGCGCTATCGACGATTCTCATCCCCATGCAGTACAATGGTTTATTATTCGGTATCCTGTGCTTCGTCACCTTCAAACAGCGTAAGGCCTGGCAGCCGGAGGATATCCGCATGCTGCGCACCATCGGGGACATCTTCGCCAACGCCCTGGTGCACCAGCAGGAAGCCCAGACCATCCGCGAGAACGAGGCCCGCTACCGCGCCATCGTGGACGACCACCAGACCGAGCTGATCTGCCGCTTCCTCTCTGACACCACCCTGACCTTCGTCAACGAAGCCTACTGCCGCTATTTCAAGCGCAGCCGGGACGAGCTGGTGGGCAAGCAGTTTGTGGAGTGGGTCCCGGTGGAGGACAAAGAGCTCATTTACGAGACCATCTCCTCGCTGTCCTACGAGCAGCCGGTGCGCACCATCGAATACCGCGTCCTCATCGCCGAAGACCAGGTGCGCTGGCAGGAATGGACCTGCCGGGTGGTCTACGACGACAACCGCCGCTTCCTGGAGTTCCAATCCGTAGGCCACGACGTGACCGAGCGCAAGATCATGGAAGCCAAGGTCAAGGCGGCCCAGACCCAGCTGGCCCAGCACGCCCGCCTGGCGGCCATCGGCGAGCTGGCCTCGGGGGTGGCCCACCAGATCAACAACCCCCTCACCACGGTCATCGCCGACGCCCAGCTGCTGGTGCAGTCCCTGCGCAAGAACACGCCCGCCTACGAATCGGCCGAGGCCATCGTCAAAGCCGGCTGGCGCGCCCAGCAGGTGGTGCAGGAACTGCTGGAATATTCCAAGCCCGACAGCGAAGCCCAGGAGACCCTCTCGGTCAACCACACCATCGAACAGGCCGTGGTGCTGGTGGGCGCCCAAATTACCGCCACCGGGGCACAATTGGAGGTCGATCTGGCACAAAACCTGCCACCCGTAAAGAGCAGCCCGCGCCAGCTAGAAGACCTGTGGGTTAATCTATTACTGGTCGCCCGCTCGGCCGTGGCCGGCGGGGACAATCGCCACGTGCGCATCAGCTCCCGGACCAAGAACAAGTATTGGGTGGTGGTCGAGGTCAGCGACGACGGCCCGGTCATCCCTGCCGAGGAGCTGGATAAACTTTTCGAGCCCGACCTGACGTCGCCCAACGGTCAAAGGGACAATGGTATGGAATTAAGCATTTGTAATGAAATCGTTCGCCAGAATGATGGCACAATATCTGTCACCAGCAATGATTCCGGAACTGTGTTCCAGGTGATTTTACCTGCGGAGGTTTAGCATGGATGCTGCACACATTCTCGTCATCGAAGACGATGACATTGTCGCACGCACGATCGAACGTTGTCTGCGTGGAAAAGACTTTCACATTACCCTGGCCAACAGCGGCGTAGAAGGGCTGCAAATCGCCCGCCGCCGCCCGCCCGAGCTGGTCATTCTGGACGTGATCATGCCGGGTATGGACGGGTATACCGTGTGCCGCGAAATGCGTTCCGACCCACTCCTGGCCGCCGTGCCCATCCTGTTCTTGACCGCCAAGGCCAAAGACGAGGACAAGATCGCCGGTTTCACCGCCGGCGCCGACGATTACCTCAGCAAGCCCTTCAACATGGACGAGCTGATCCTGCGCGTGCGCGCCGTGCTGCGCCGCACCAAGCGCCAGGCCAAGGCCAAAGAAGAAGAGGCGGGCCAGAAGAACTTCTCCCTGGGCAGCCTGCTGCCCAAGGTGAGCACCATCTTCCAGAACAAGAAGGGCGAAGAAAAGCCCGCCGCCAACGAAGAAGCAGACCACAGTATCTCTATCCAGGGTTACACCCTCGACACCCGCTCCTACGAGCTAACCACGCCGCACCAGGGTAAAATCCGGTTGACGCCCGTGCAGTTCGACCTGCTCTACCACCTGATGAGCCACCCCGGCGAGATCTTCTCGCCCACCCGCCTGCTGGACGAGGTGTGGAACTATCCCACCGACGCCGGCAGCCCGGACCTGGTGCGGGTGCACATCAAGAACCTGCGTGAGAGGGTGGAAGTGGATCCCAAATCCCCGGCCTTCATCGAGACCGTCCCGGGATATGGATACACCATCAAAGCATAGAAAGCTAAACGGCTATGACCATCGCCAACCAGACGGGACTAGAAGAAAACCGGCTCAGTGAAATCGAAACCTTAGACGAGCTGCTGGCCGGGGCCGTGACACTCCATCAGGCCCTGCAGAGCGGCCTGGCCTTCATTTTGAACCTGGTTGGCCGCGACGGCGGCGCCATCTGCCAGTGCAGCCCCGACGAAACCGGCGCCCCGCGCTGGATCAGCCAGGGCCTGCCGGACGCCTGGCGCCAGGAACTCAACGACCCCGAGAGCGGCCTGTTTCAAGCCGTGAGCCAGGCCTTCCACACCCGCCGGCCCGCCCCGGCCGACGCGGGCAGCCACCTGGCCGGCATCTTCCCCGTCTCCTCCCGGGCCGACATCCAGGCCGTCCTGATCGTGTACGGCGAGGCGCTGCCCGCCGGCGCCACCCAGACCGTCCAACGCCTGCTGCGCCCCCTGGCGCGCGCCATCCTCACCTTCCAGACCCACCTGCCCGGCAACAACCGTTCCAACGACCTGGCGGCGCTCAAGATCATCGCCGACGCGCAGAACTCCGACCTCAACATCAACGACATCCAGCTGTGGATCCTCAAGGGCATCAAGGAGATCTTCGAAGGCGAGGCCGTGGTGCTGGTCCTGCTGGACGTAGATAACCGCGACATCGTCATCAAGAAATCCCTGTTGAACCAGCAAGACTGGCTTGCGCAGGTCAGCCTCAAGCTGGGCTCCAGCCTGGTCGGCGAATGCATCCATACCGGCCAGCCACAGGTGGTCGGCGACCTGGCCCACCACCCCCTGTTCAACCACGAGATCGACGGCGTGGCCGACCTGCCGCCCCAGAACCTGCTCCTCTCGCCCCTGACCACCAACGGAGAGACCCTGGGCGCCGTGGGCGTGCTCAACCGCCCCTCCAACGCCCTGGGGGTGTACGAGCTGGGCCTGCTCAAGTCGATGAGCGTCTCGCTGGCCAATTCCATCTTCACCAAGCACCTCATCCAACAGCTCAAAGTGGCCAACGCCGACCTGGAAGCCAGCCGCTGGGAAGTGCTCAACTCGCGCAACACGCTGCGCACCCTGTTCGACAGCATCCCCTCTTCGATCTACATCATCGACCAGCAGTATACCCTGGTGGCCATCAACATGAGCCGCGCCGAGCGGGCCGGCAGCAAGCCCAACCAGCTGGTGGGCAAGAAGTGCTACGAGAAGCTCTACCAGCGCAACAGCCCCTGCCCGGGCTGCCGCGTGGCCGAGACGCTGGCCAGCGGGCACACCACCAGCCGCACCGACCGCCAGTGGATCAACAACGAGACCCTGGTGGAGTGGGACATCAGCTCTTTTGCCATCTTCGACAACACCAACCAGCCCGTGCAGGTCATCCTGCTGGAGCAGGACGTCACCGAGAAGCGCCGCCTGGAGGCCAACCTGATCCAGTCCGAAAAGCTGGCCGCCGTGGGGCAGCTGGCCGCCGGGGTGGCCCACGAGATCAACAACCCCCTCTCGGCCATCATCGCCAACGCCCAGATCCTGCGCCGCGACCTGCCCCCCTACGACGTGGACCTGCAAGAATCGGTCAAGCTGATCGAGCTGGCCGGCATCCGCGCCTCGCAGGTAGTGCGCAACCTGCTGGGTTTTGCCCGCAAAGAAAACTACAACTTCGAGAACATCGACCTCAACGACACCATCACCAGCGCCGTCTCTCTGCTGCAGCACGAGTTCGTCTCCCGGGCCATCTCGCTCAACCTGGAGCTGGGCAAGGACCTGCCGCGCATCTACGCCAGCAAGGACCACCTGCAAGGGGTGTGGATCAACCTGATCCTCAACGCCATCGACGCCACCGAAGAGGGCAAGGGCGAGATCACGGTCAACTCACGCTTCCAGCTCAACGAGTACCGCGTGGTAATCAGCGACAACGGCAAAGGCATTCCCCCCGACCGCGTGTCGCGCATCTTCGAGCCCTTCTATACCACCAAAGCCCCCGGCCGGGGCACCGGCCTGGGCCTCTCGGTGTGCCACCGCATCATCAAACAACACGGCGGCTATATTCAAGTGGAAAGTCACGTAGGGGTTGGCACCAAGTTCGTCACCGTCTTGCCGGCTGCGGCGCAGGTGACCACCAGCAGCAAGCCCCCCCGGGGGGCCTGAGCGCTTATTTTCCGTCCTGGGGGTGCAGCACGCGGAAACCAATCGAGGTCGAGATCACTTCGGGCAGCATGCCCTCCCGCGCCGCGCAGCGCGCCAGCTTGCGGCTGTAATACCAGGCGCCGCCGCGCACCACGCATTTTTCTCCCGCTTTGCAATCTTCACGCCCATCGGTGGGATCGTAGGGGTAGGGATACAGCATGGAGCTGGTCCACTCCCACACGTTGCCGGCCATGTCGGCCGCCCCGGAAGGGCTGTCCCCGGAGTACGAATAGCTGCCCACCGGGGTGGTGATACCCTTGGCGCTCTCCACCGTGTTGCAGCGCCAGGGGTCGAAGACGTCGCCCCAGGGGTAGATGCGCCCGTCGATGCCGCGGGCGGCGCGCTCCCACTCGGCCTCGGTGGGCAGGCGGAAGGTCATACCGGTCTCTTTCGACAGCCACTCGCAGTAAGCGATGGCGTCCAGCTTGCTCACGTCGGTCACCGGGTGGTGGGTATATTCTTCATTGTAATGAAAGCCGCCCCAGCTGCGCGGCACGCGATAGCCCGTGTTGTACACGAAGGCGTAATACTCGAGATTGGTCACCGGGTAGGTGCCGATTTCGAAAGCTTTCACGGTCAGGGTGTGTTGGGGTTGTTCGATCTGGAACATGCCGGCGTCGTACCAGTCTTCGGCCCACTCGTCTTTGAGCAGCAGCTGGCCGATCTGTACGTCGCTGGTTCCCATGATAAACTCGCCGGCAGGCACCTTCACCATGTGAGGAAGCTCGACGGTGATCAGTTCTTCATCGTCGTCTTTGGTCTTCCCGGTGACTTTGATCTTTCTGACCTGCTTCATGGAAACCTGTCCCCTCCTATATAATTGCGATTCAGAATCATACCATATATGTCTAATACTTTATGAATATTTTCGTCCAGGCTCTGCCCGATGCCGTATAGATAGGGCTCGGAGGCCGCCTCGGCGCGGTATTCCTGGTTGTGGTCGATCATGTCCAGCAGCACCCGCTCCCAGGCGGGAGACTGGTTGGGCATCAGCCAGCCGTAGGGGCGCAGCTCGTAATAGGGCGGGCCTTCCGAGGCCAGCCAGGGGATGCGCATGGCCATAAATTCCAGCACGCGCAGCCAGCTGCGCCGCTCGTCGAAGCGGCCGTAGAGGGGCGCCAGGCCGATGTCCACGTAGGCCAGGTGGCCGGGCCATTGGTTGAGGGTCACCCCGGGCAGGATCAGTTTCTGTTCGGCCGGCAGGGGCAGCTCGGCGGTGAAATCGGGGATATCGCCCCAGGTGAGCACCTTCAGCTCGGAGCGCGCCGCACACAGGTGCTGCAGCGCCTCCAGCAGGCCGTTCTCGTAGATGGCCTTGACGTTGCGCTTGTCCACGTGCAGCCCGATGACCACCCCTTCGTGCGGGGCAGGCACCACCGACAGGTAGCGCTCCAGCTCCAGGTAGTCGGGCAGCACGAACACGTTGGTCGACGAGCGCCAGTCTTCCTGGCGGCGGATGGAGGGCACCGTGGCCCCGTCCACCAGGCGCAGCCCCCAGCGGAATTCTTCCAGGCGGGTGTAACACCCCTCGGGGGCGCAGGTCTTCTGCCGCGGGCCGGCTTCGCCCACCACCGTGGGCTCCGACTCGCCCGGCAAGGGGCCGTAGGTGTCTTCGATGTCCACGATGACCATCTTGTCGCGCGCTTTCCAGCGCTGCACGGCGGCCAGCACCGGGCCGAACAGGTTGCCCTGCAAGACGATCAGGTCGGCGTCGCTGCACAGCTGTTGCGCCTCGGGCGTGTTCTCGATGAAGGCGTCCAGGTCGAGCAGCCGGGCCCCGTGCTCGCTCAGGCGATGGATAGAGCGCATCACCGGCAGGCAGCGCCACTCGCGCCCCGGCAAGATGTCCACCGTGTTGCCATACACAAAGGTCACGATCATAAGGCCGCGTCCTGAGCGGGCTGGATCCCGCTTTCGCTCTCCGCCGCCGGGTCGCGCAGGGCCTTCTCGATCACGTCGATCCACAGCGGGGTCATCTTTTCTACCGTGCGCCCGGTCGCCTGGTGGAAACCGGCCTCGGCCAGGCTGGTGCGCAGGTCGGTATCCAGGATGAGCTGGCGCAGGTAGGTGTGCCATTCCTCGGTCGAGTCGGCCGACAGCCCCCCGGCCTTCCAGGACAGCGGGCCGGGCATGGGCGACGCGATCCAGGGGATGCGCTTGGCGCCCACTTCCATCATCAGCGTGTCGGGGGCCGAAACGTTGTAAGGGCAGTTGCGCATGGGGTGCAGCAGGATGTCGATCTGCCCCAACAGGTAAGGATAGTCTTCATAGCCCACCGGCGGCAGGTACATGCGCCGGTATTCGGGCAGGCTTTCGAACAACTGGTAGGCGTGGATGTCGCCGGCGATGACCAGCTGGCATTGGGGGAACTCGCGCATCACGCGGATGATCACCCGCCGGATCTGCGCCAGGTCGTCCATCTGGCCGGCGTAGCCCACCCAACCCAGGTTGATGGTCTTGCGCTCGGGGCTGGGCTTGCGCCACAGCGGGTTGTGCGGTGACCAGGCGTCGGGAACCAGCTCGGCCCGGTAGCCGGAATTGTGCAGCGCGGCCACCAGCTGCTCGCTGGGGGCAGTGACCAGCTTGGCCAGCAGCTGGGCGGCGGTGAAGGCCCGGGCCCGCACCGGCGTGGTGAGCGCCTTGGCGGCGTAATCGGGGTGGTTGACCGGCATCTGCTCGAAGTCGGTGTCCAGGTCGAGGATGATGGGCACGCCCATGGCCGAGCAGGCCGCCAGGCTTTCCATCAGCTCCGGGCGGGTGTGCGGGTTGCTGGCAATGACCACGTCGGGGCGCGCCAGGTTGTTGGCTGAAATGGACAGGGCCGTCTCCACCTGGCAGCCGGCCATCTGCAGGCCCTCGGCCAGGGTGGCCATGCGCCCCGAGCTGCACTGGCCCTCGGCGGCCAGGAGCAGGACCCGCCCGCTGAAGCGGGCCGGGACGGCAGACACGGCCACGTCCGCGGCTTCGTCTGCCGCGTGTTCTTCGCCGTCCTCGTCCTGGGAGGACATTTGCAGCTTGATGTTGGTCTGCAAGGCTTGCAGCATCTTGACCAGGTCGGGGCGCCCGTCGGCCTTGGCCTGGCGGATGTTCAGCTCCAGCAGGGCCGGCAGCAGGTTGTCGATCTGGTCCAGGTAGGTGGCCACTTTTTCGGCCGGGTCGGGGCTGTGGATGATGGTGTTGAGCAGCGAGGCGGCCCGCTCGATCTCCTTCTCCGGGATCGGCCGGGTGCGCCCGGTCAGGCGCTGCAGCAGGCGGCTGATGGCTTCGGGATGGGTGGGCAGGCTTTCCCCGGGCAGCCGGGGCTGCTCGGCGCGCGCCAGGGTGATGCGGCGCTGGATCTCGGGGTTCTCCGGCTCGATGCCCAGGGCGCATTCGTAGAGCTGCTCGGCGGTGCGGTAATCGTCCCCGGCCAGGTAAAAGTCTCCCATGATCATGTAAGACTCGACGTCTTCGGGATAATCCTGGAGGATCTCGGCGAACAACTCCAGCGCCTGGTCGACGCGGTTATTTTGCAGGTGTTCGCGACCCAGTTTCTTCCGAACGATCAAGTCTGTCATCTGAGCTGCATTCAAAGCTACAATCCGCCTTTATCGAATTCCCGGCCCACTGCCGGGGACCTCGCCGGTATAACAAAAACGGCGGCCCGGGGATCTGTCTCCGGGGCACAGATTTTTACCCGTGTGGTGGTGGCCGCGGCGTTTCGGGCATGTGCTGGCCCCCAGGACCGGCCTCTTGCGGTGTCCTTTCAGGGGCAACCCTAATTTACGGCAGGGCCCCGGTGATTACTATAAAAGTCGTCTGAAAGCCGCATAAAGGAAGGGTAAACTCCAGCTTTATGTGTATATGAAATCTTCACCTTTTTTTATGCCCCGCGCCCCCCGCCCCGGATCAAAATTTACACTCGTTTTACTGACTGTCCCCGGGCACTGCCACTACAATCTAAAGCACTATGACACAATCTATTGCCACCACTGATTCGATTGCCTCGACCTACAATGAGCTGGCCGGCTCATCTACCTCTCAAAGCACTGCGACAGAAACCGACTTCAAAGACCTGCTGATGACCATGGTGCTGGCCTCCACCGTGTCCAGCATGAGCGGCCAGAGCTCTTCATCTATGGGCGACCTGATGACCCCCGTGTTGATGATGCTGATGGAAAAGCTGCTCGAACAGGAAGTCAGCCAGAGCCAGGAGAGCAGCGCCACGGGCGCCTCCAGCACCATCAGCGGCGCCGTCGGCCCGGGCGATATCAGCGGCATGCCGGTGGCGGGCGCCACCCTCACCCAGGAATACCACAGCGGCCACAACGGGCTGGACTTCGGCGTGCCGGTGGGCACCCCGGTGGAGACCACCCTGGGCGGCAAGGTGGTCTACGCCGGCTGGAACGACGAAGGCTACGGCAACCTGGTGATCGTGGAGAACGGCTCCTACCGCACCTATTACGCCCACCTCTCGCAGATCCCGGTTTCGGTGGGCGACACGGTGGAAAAAGGCGACGTCATCGGCCTGTCTGGCAACACGGGCAACTCTACCGGCCCTCACCTGCACTACGAAGTCCGTGTGGATGGCGCCACAATCGACCCGTCCAGCTTTACCCTACCCTACCTGTAAACCAATTTCGGAGACGACTCGGCCCGAGGAGATAGCGCCCGAATGCGTTGGCAGGAATTTTCATGTCTTTTTACCGACCATTTTACGTCTGCTTTACTGAGACATGGATTTCAGGGGAGTACTGTATAAAGGCCGGGTACGGCACCTTTTTACTGGAACGAGACCATAGATTGTGGACCATACTACCATCGAGGCAAACGCATGAATCAGGCCTTTGATATCAGCCAAGACGAACTCCCAATTTTCCTCGCCGAAACCGAAGAACACTTACAGATTCTTGAAGAGGGTCTGGTTCGCCTGGAACAGGAAGAAGAGGATCCGGAACTTCTCCAGGGGTTATTTCGAGCCGCCCACACCCTGAAGGGCATGGCGGGCATGATCGGCCACAAACGGCTGGTCGACGTGACCCATATGATGGAGACTGCTTTCGACGCAGTGCGCAAAAACCAGCTCAACATCTCCACGCCGCTCATCGACGCCTGCCTGGAGTCCATCGACGCCCTGCGCCTGCTGCGCGACGAGGTCGACCACGGCATGGTCGCCGACGTGGACATCCCGTCTCTGGTGGACCTGTTTGCGCCCTTCGTGGAAACCAGCGCCCCGGCCCCCCGGCCGGCGCCCCCGGCCCCCCGCCCGGCCCCGGTTCAGGCGGCCCCGGCTCCCCAGCCAGACAAACCCGCCCCCCGGCCCTCACGCCGCGCCAGGTCTTCGTCCCGCTCCCGGGCCAAGACCATCCTCATCGAAGCCGACATCTCTCCCAAGAGCGCCGCTTCGGCAGCGCGTGCCTTCCAGATCATGCTGGCCCTGCAAGGGTTGGGGCAGATCGTTTCCATGGAACCCACCCAGGAGCAGATCGAAAGCGCCGCCCCGGTGGGGCATTTCTCGGCCATCTTCTCGCCCACGGCCACCCCGGAACAGGTGCTGGCCGAGCTGAGCCAGATCTCCGAGCTGGACACGGTGCGCGTGGGCGACCAGTTCGTCCAGCTGGCCGAGCCGGCTCCCGCCCCGGCCCCCACGCCGGTGGCCCCGGCCGCCTCTGCATCCTCTGGCCCGGCCCCGGCCGAGAAAGACGAAGCCGAAGAGCCGCCCCGCCTGGGTGAGTTCCTGGTCTCCAAGGGCTACATCCGCCCCGCCGACCTGGAGCGCGCCCTGCAGATCCAGAAGACCAAGACCAACGGCAGCCCCCCGCCCCGCCTGGGCATGATCATGGTCCAGGCCGGCATCCTCACCCAGAAAGAACTGGAAAACGCCATCGCCGCCCTGCTCCAGCAGCAGCGTTCAGCCATCAACACCCTGCAAAAGGGCGAGACCGAGCGCCCCCGCGAACGCCTGGCGGAACAGACCGTGCGCACCAGCGTGGAACGCCTGGACATGCTCATGAACCTGGTCGGCGAGCTGATCACCGACCGCAATCGCCTGTTCCAGATCCGCAAGTACCTGGAAAACAGCTACAAGACCGACGACCAGGTCGCCAACCTGTCCGAGACCGTCGTACACGTCGGGCGCATCACCGACCAGCTGCAGGAAGAGATCATGCACATCCGCATGGTGCCGATCTCCAACGTGTTCAATAAATATCCGCGCATGGTGCGCGACCTGGCCCAGAAGACGGGCAAAGAGATCGAGCTGGTCATCCAGGGCCAGGACACCGAGCTGGACCGCTCGGTGATCGAGGTCATCAACGACCCACTCATTCACCTCATCCGCAATTCGATCGACCACGGCATCGAAAACCCGGCCGAGCGCACCGCCGCCGGCAAGCCCTCCAAGGGCGTGCTGACCCTGGCCGCCCGCACCGAACAGGGCCACATCGTGGTCACGGTCAAGGATGACGGCCGCGGCATCGATACCCAGAAATTGAAACGCGTGGCCCTGCAAAAAGGCCTGATCAACGAGACCGAGGCGGCCGCTTTCAACCAGGACAAGGCCGTCGACCTGATCTTCTTCTCCGGCCTGTCCACCAGTGAAAAAGCCACCGACCTGTCCGGGCGCGGCGTGGGCATGGATATCGTGCGCAACAACATCGAGCGCCTCAACGGCACCATCTCGGTGGAGACCCACGAGGGCGTGGGCACCAGCTTCCAGATCACCCTGCCGCTGACCCTGGCCATCGTGCCCTCGCTGCTGGTGCGCGTCACCGACATCACCTTCGCCATCCCGCTCATGATGGTCACCGAGACCCTGCGCCTGTCCGAAAAGGACATCTACAAGGTCAAGGGCCATCCCGTCACCCTGCTGCGCAACCACGTGCTGTCGCTCATGTCGCTCAACAAGCTCTACGGCCTGGAAAACGGCCACGGCGACTCGCGGCACTGCTACGTGGTGGTGGTGCAGTCCAGCAAGATGCAGATCGGCCTGGTGGTCGATGGCCTGATCGGCGAAGAAGAAGTGGTGGTCAAATCCCTGGACGGCCTGCTCGGAGACGTCCCCGGGGTATCCAGTGC
Organism: Chloroflexota bacterium; assembly: GCA_012798515.1. Lineage (GTDB taxonomy): Bacteria > Chloroflexota > Anaerolineae > Anaerolineales > Anaerolineaceae > JAAZNB01. Next base: position 2,328 of record JAAZNB010000616.1, on the reverse strand, counting down.
GGCCATCCTGGGGGATGGCAAGGTAGCCCTGATCGTGGATATCCAGGGCCTGTTGAAGCTGGCCGGAATATAAGCAAGAGGTGAGTGGATGAGCAATCAAACCAGCGACGTTTTCAGTGAGAAGCTCCTGTTGGCCTTGAAACAACTGGCCAACGAAGGCATGCACAACGCAGCCCGCGGGTTCTCCAACATGATCGGCACCTGCCTTTCGGTGGTCGAACCCGAGATCGAAGTGGTGCCCCTGACCGAGATCCCCAACATCTTCGGCGGGCCCGAGAGCGAGGCGGCCGGCATCTACCTGCGCGCCGAAGGAGACATCTGGGGCCAGATCATGCTGGTCATCCCCCTGGACAAGGCTTTTGAACTGGTCGACCTGCTCCTGGAGAACCCCCCGGGAACGACCACCAACATGGGTTCGCTGGAACGCTCGGCCCTGGCCGAGGTCGGCAACCTGACCGCCACCTATTTCCTCAACCGGGTGGCCACCATTACCGGTACCAGCATCCGTCCCACCCCGCCGGCCGTCATGGTCGATATGGTGGGCGCCATCCTGGACATCATTGCGGCTACCACCGGTGGGCTGGGCGAAAACGTCCTCATGATGCACACAAATTTTGATTGCAACGATCACCAGGTACAAACGAAATTCTGGGTCATCCCTGATCCGGGCGCCTTCAAAAAAATCATGAAAGACTAGCGGTCGTTCTATGGCAAATAATATTAGCGTTGGATTGGGTGAAATGGTGATCAGCAAGGATCCCAATGACATATTGGTAGCTTACGGACTGGGGTCCTGCCTGGGTATCGGTATGGTCGACCCTTTACGCGGCCTCTCGGGGCTGCTGCACGCCGTGCTGCCGGAACGATCCAACAGCAGCGATCAGAACTTTTCCAAATACGTGGATAGCGGGATGCAGGGCATGCTCGAAGAGCTGGTCAAGTCCGGCGCAGACCGCAACCGTATCGTCTTACGCATCGCCGGAGGGGCCAACATGCTCACCTCCGTTGACCTTTCTCGCACGTTCGATATCGGTACGCGCAACATCAAATCTGCCCAGCAAACCATCCCAAAGTTAAACCTGAAACTCAGCGCTCAGGATGTCGGTGGAACCAATGGGCGCACTGTACGCCTCTACGTTCGCGATGGTCGCATGACCGTTCGTATGATCGGTGGGCAAGAACGAGATTTATAACATCCAAAGGAGTACTAGAATGGCCAAAATTCTCATCGTGGACGATGCCGAGTTTCTCAGGGTGCGTATTTCAAAAATGCTCACCGCCGACGGCTACGAGGTCGTCGAAGCTGAAAACGGAGCCCGAGCAATCGAGACCTACAAGAGCGCCAGCCCCGACGTGGTGCTGATGGACATCACCATGCCGGAAATGGACGGCCTGACCGCTCTGAAAGAGATCCGGGCCATCGACCCCAAGGCCCAGATCGTCATGCTCACCGCCCTGGGCCAGGAAAGCGTGGTCCTGGAAGCCATCAAATCCGGGGCGCGTGACTTTATCGTCAAACCATTCGAGCGGGAACGCGTTCTGGGCGCCATCAACAAGCTGGTTGGCTGAATCTATCATGGACGATCCGTCGAAACTTCAGCCAGCAGCCAGTGAAAGCCAGGCGCCGATCCGGGTCCTGGTGGTGGACGATTCTGCTTTCATGCGCTTTACCATATCCAAATACCTGGGCCAGAGCACGGATATCCAGGTCGCCGGCACTGCCCGAGACGGCAAAGAGGCCCTGGAACTGATCCCCCGGCTACAGCCGGACGTGATCACCCTGGATGTGGAAATGCCGCGCATGGATGGCATTACCGCCCTGCGCCAGATCATGGCTGAATATCCCCGCCCGGTGATTATGTTGAGCAGCCTGACTGCCGAAGGCGCGGTGGAGACCATCCAGGCGCTGACCATCGGGGCCGTGGACTTCGTCACCAAGCCGGCCAACAAGGCCAACATCGCCGTGGTGATGGACGACGTGCACACCAAGATCCTGCGCGCCGTACGCGCCCGCGTGCGCAAGACCCCCCAGCAGGAAGCGCCGGTCCAGGCGCTGCCGCTGTCCCCCGTCTCGCCTGCGCTGAAGAGTAAACGCTCGCTGACCTCACGAGACCGCGTGGTGGTGATCGGTTCTTCCACCGGCGGGCCGCGCGCCCTCAACACCGTGCTGCGCGGGCTGTCTGGCAAACTTTCCGCCGCCGTGCTGGTGGTCCAGCACATGCCGGTTGGGTTTACCCGCTCGCTGGCCGAACGCCTGGACAGCGTGGCCGAGCTGGCGGTCAAAGAGGCCGAAGCCGGCGACCGCCTGGAAGTCGGCCAGGTCCTGGT
>JAAZNB010000099.1 GCA_012798515.1 Chloroflexota bacterium | reverse complement strand
CGGTTTGGCCGGCCGGCGTGGCTGCGGGGAGGCCGGTGACTGCGCCCGCGCCCGGCGCCTGAATGTCCTCGCCGGCATAGACGGGCATAAGGGTCAGCTGCGGCGGAAGTGGGCTCAGGTCCAGGTCTACTTCCCAGGCCGGTGGGGCCGTGCAGGCGGGGTCCGGTTCCAGCATCGAAACCAGCAGGGTGACGTGATCCACGCCCTCAGGCAGGGGGAAGAACTCGATGCGTGCCTGGCTGCCTGCGATCCCGCCCCCTGTGGGCAACAAGGTCCTGCCCTCGGGCAGGCGCAGCTGGTTACGGTCGTACACGCAAACGGCCATCCCGCCGCTTTGCGTCTGCTCCAGCCCATCGATGTGATAGGCGATCACCGTGCCGTGGGCGTCTGCCACGGCCTGTTCCACGGTGAGGCTGAGGCCCTGTTGTTCGACCGTGACCGCTTCGGGCAGGTACAGGGTGCTTGCGCCTTCCTCGACGAAACCGATCCCCGGCAGGTAGCCGATCAGCTGGTAGAATGCCGCCGCCACCCTGGAGGGGCCGATGAGGAGGATGATCACCGCGGTCAGGGCCAGGACGCCGGCTGCGGCCCAGGCAGGGCGGGCCAGGGCGCGCCGCCCGGTGGCCCAACGGCCGGCCGGCTGCCGGGCGGGCGTCGCGGCCATCTGGCGCCACAACTCGTCGGCGAATTCACGGCGTGGTTCCGCGGCGTGCGCCGCGGCGCGCAGCTGTTCCTCGATGGTCAGGTTAGAGGATTTCGTCATCATGTACCTCCAGTTGGGATTGCAAGCGGTCGAGCAAACGGGAAATGGACTTTCGCACGGCCTCTTCGCTGCGGTGAAGCACCAGGCCGATCTCACGGTAGCTCAGCTCGCCCATGAAACGCAGGCGGATGAGCTCCTGCTCTTCCTCGGGCAAGGAGCGCACCCGGGCCAACATCTCCTGGATTTCGAGGTTGTGCGCTGCCTGGGAGAGCAGGTCCGGCGAGACGCCGGTGAGAGAGAGTTCCTCAAGGGAGACCTCGCGGGTTCCCCTGCGGTAAAAGTCAACCGCCCGGGCGTGGGCGATGGAGAACAGCCAGGCCGAAAAACAGCCCCGGCTGCGATAGCGCGGCAGGTCTTCGTAGGCTTTGAGGAAGACCTGTGAGGTCAGGTCCTCGGCATCCCTGGCGTTGCCCACGCGGAAATAGAAATAGCGATACACCTGCTTGAGCCATTTCAGATAAAGCGGCTTGAACTCGGCCGGGTTGTGCTGGGCGGCCAGCACCAGCTTCTCGTCCTCGTCCATGCGCCGGCTTTGATCTACGTCGAGCAAGATCAATTCAGACATCCGTGTTCCTTTCGGAAGAGCTTGTGTAGTCGAAGATGCATCTCTATGAATATAACCGTGTGGGAGCGCAAAAGCGGACATTTACGTGGCCGGGAATGGGCCGCAATGGCGCCTGAGGCGAAGGTCGAGGGCGCTTTGACTGCTCAAAGGGTCCGGCAACTTTTGATTTTAATGATTAACGCCGGGGATGGATCTATAATTTTTATGAGGTGAGTTGCCGTGAGATTTCCAGACCGTGTCCGCTATTTGAACAAGCGCTATCTTAACCGCCTGACCCTCCGCCTGGCACGCTCGGCCTGGGGGCCGTTTGCAGTGGTGTACCACGTGGGGCGGCGCAGCGGCCGGCCTTACCAGACCCCTATCATTGCCATCCCTGCGCCGGATGGCTTTGTGGTCGCCCTGACCTACGGGCCGGAGGTGGATTGGTATCGCAACGTTCTGGCTGCCGGGGGCTGCCGCATCGGCCGGCATGGCCGCGAGACACTGATCGCAGGGGTCGAGCCGCTCGCTGTGCAGGCCGCACTGCCGTACTTCCCCTGGATGGAACGCACCGTTTTGCGCCTGGCCGGCACACAGGATTTCGTGCGCCTGCGGAAGCAGGAGTAACCTTTCCTTTCCCCATTTTTGTTCTGGAAAAAATGAGAGCGGCGCGGTGAAGATCCATCCCCCGGGTGAGACAGAGAAAGTCGGCTTTCGCTCCGGGCGTGCCCCCGCCGGGACGCCGGGCCATCCCTCAAGTGTGCAAGGCCGGCGCGTCTGGCCGGATCGCTCTAGCCGACCTACGCCGGGGGAGCCTTTCCCTCGCGGTCAGGCGCCCAGTACCCCAAGCCGGCGCTCAGGCATGTATCGCCCTGGCCATGAGCAGGTCGTGCTGCAGGTCGTCGCCCAGGGGGAAGACCTGGGTGCCTACTTCTGTGAAGCCCCATTTGCG
>JAAZNB010000615.1 GCA_012798515.1 Chloroflexota bacterium | reverse complement strand
TCCAGGCCGTGCGCAATGGAAACCAGGTCACCGTCAGCTGGTCGCCGGTGGAATTGAGCGACGACAAACGCCGCGGCTACCTGATCGAGGCCACCCTGTGCCAGAACGGCGGGCTGTTCTATATGCCCATCCAAACCGACGACACGGCTTACATTTTCACCGACGATGGTAATTGCGCCGCGCCGTCCGGCGGGCTGCTGTATACTGCCGAGAAGCACGGCTATTCCGACCCGGTGCAGATCCCCTGGCCACAGGCAGATTCCTGAACCCGTGCTCAGGCTATAGTGCATATTTCCTTTTTCCAGGCCCGGGAAAGGCTCGAAATATTCCTTCGCTTACAAATCGGCAAGATGCCCCACCCGCTTGAAACAAGGAATGGATCATTCGTTAGCCGGGCAGGAAACACACCTACAGTGCCAGATGCGTTTCCCCTGTTCGTTCGCTTTACCCCCTGCCTGACGGCGCCAGGCAGGGGTATAATCACTTCAAGGGCACTAGCGCCCCCACTTTTTTTGACCACACACAGCGAGTATGGACGACAACCTTTCCTCCCAGTCAGACGCAATGGCTGACCATATACCTTTCTACCGGCGGTCCCTCAAGCAGTTCAAGCCCCGCAAGCCGCACTGAGTCCACCCGCCGGCCCTCCCGCAAACCGTTCAACCAATTCCATATACCTATCCCCGTGTAGCCGCGGCTGACGGCGCCGGCATATTTTTTCGCGCCGCCGGCCGGCCACGGAGAGGGGTTGCTCCATCTGCCCGGCCCGGCAGCCTCTCTGCCGCGCGCCGGTCGATTATAGTTCGAGAGAAGAGCGCATGAACATCGCCATCCTGTACAATTCGTTTGCTTACAAACATCCCCTGCCTGAAGAACAAGAGATGCGCGACACCGGCCTGTCCATTGGCCGGCGCCTGGCCGCCCGGGGGCATACCGTCCAGTATTTCGACGTGGACGACCCGCAGCGCATCGAAGCCCTGTGCAATAGCCAGGTCGACGTGGCCTTCGACGCCTGTGAGCGCGTGCGCGACGATGCCCGCGGTGAGGCCTACGCCGCCGCCTTGCTGGAATACCTGGGCATCCCGCACACGCGCACACGCGCCTGGCTGATCGCCCTGGGCGTCAGCAAGGTGCGCGTCAAATCTATCCTGGCTTACCACCATATCCCCACTCCTCGTTACCAGATCTTCCACAGCTGCCGCGAAGCCCTGCTCCCTGGCTTGCAGTTTCCCCTCTTCGTCAAGGGGTTGGCCAGCGAAAATTCCATCGGCATCGATGAACACTCCCTGGTCAACGACCCGGCCGAGCTGAAAGCCAAGATCCGCCAGATCAACACCCGCCTGGGACAGCCGGCGCTGGTGGAAGAATACATCGACGGGCGTGAGCTGACCGTGTCTATCCTGCCCGGCTCGACCGGCCAGGCGCTGCCCATTTCCGAGATCGTCTTCGACGGCCTGCCGGCCAACCGGCGTTTCCTGGATTACAACGCCAAGTGGCACGCAGGCTCCGAACAGTTCCAGAAATCGGTACCGGTCTGCCCGGCCCGGCTCAACCCGCCGGACTGCACCCGGGTCACCCGGGTAGCGCTGGCCTGTTACGCCGCCCTGGGGCTGGACTCCTACGCTCGCATCGACCTGCGCTACCGGGCTCCCATCCCCTATGTCCTGGAGGTCAACCAGAACCCCAGCATCGACGAGAAAGACAGCGGCTACGTGCGCGCCTGCCAGGGCAACGGCCTGGATTACGACGCCATGCTGGATGCCCTGTTGTGCAACGCCCTGGAGAGAAATAATGATTATCGACGTATTGGAACCCGGCGAACTGGATCCTTCCCTGTCCGCCAAAACGAATACGATTTGCACCCTGTTGAAACAGCCCGGTTGTGAGGTCATCTCGCGCCGCTGCGGCCCGGGTCTGTTCGCCGAGCTGCGCCGCGACCATCCCGACGTGGTGTTCAACCTGGCCAGCGTTTACGGCCAGGCGCCGGCCGACCTGGCGCCGGCCATCCTGGAGATGGCCGGGGTGGCTTACACCGGCTCTGGCCTGCTCGGCCTGTCCCTGGCGCACAACTACAGCCAGCTGCTGCCCCTGCTGGCCGGCGTGAGCCTCCGCCTGCCGCCCTTCGTAGCCGGCACGGCCGGTGAGTGCGCCCTTCCCCCGGACTTCGCTTTCCCCCTCTACCTGTACGTGGACGGCGAACGGCGGGCCATCATCGCCGCCACCCCGGAGGAGCTGGCCGCCGCCCTGTCCGCCCTGCCCGCCTCCCACGGGGTGGCCGTGCTCGAACCGCCGGCCGGCCGGCAGACCAACCTGTTCCTGCTCGACCGGCAGCCTTTCCTATCCACCCCCGGGGGTGACTGCCTGGTCCAGGCCCGCCAGGCCTGCGAGCTGTTGGAAACGCGCGGCCTGGTGCGCTTCGACTTCACCGCCGGGCGGCGCCCGGTGCTGGTCGCCATTCAGGTCGCACCCGACCCGCTGGACGCCGACCTGCTCTACGCCGCCACTGCCCACGGCTGGGACGCGGGACGCTTGCTGCGATCCCTGGTCGATCACGCCGGCAGCGACCTGTGAGGGTCATTCCCGGGCCACGGTCCGGGAGGAGGATAGCATGCCTGATTGGGATGAGATCACCATTCGTCCCTTGCGCTGGGATGAAACCGACTTGCGCCAGCTTCTGGCCATCGAGCAGGCCGCTTTCAACCGTTTCGACGCCTATGACCGCCAGGATTTCGAGCGCTGGTACCATTACAACCCCGACCTGTGTCTGGCGGCCGAGATCGACGGCCACATGGCCGGTTACGTCATCACCCGCATCCTGCCCGAGCAAGGTGACCTGGCCTCGCTGGCCACCCATCCCGACTATCTGCGCCGGGGAGTGGGCGCCGCCCTGCTGCGCGCCACCGTGGAAGGAGTACGCGCTTACGGCAAGCACCAGATCACCCTGGAGGTGCGCAAGACCAACCTGTCCGCCCTGGCCTTCTGGTTAAACATGGGCTGCGTGCCCTTCGGCGTCCAGCCCGGGTTCTACACAGACGGTGAAGCCGCCATCTTGATGCGTAAATGGATCGGGTAAGCCCCGGATAGCTGCCCGCTCCTTTCTCAGGCCCACAGGGGTGGCTTGACCACCATCAGGAACAAGACGGCCATGGCCAGCACGGCCAGGATGATTCCCAGCCAGATGCCACGCCGGGCCAACGCCTGGTATCGAGGCGCATCCGGACCCTGGCTTTCCAGGGCCCGGATCTGCTGCCGCAACGTGGGCGTATATCCCAGCAGTCCCAGGAGGACCAGCAGCACATATAACACCAGGCTGGTGAGCAGCCAGGGAGTGGCCAGGTTCAGCCGGCCGACCCACACCATCAGCAGGCCCGAGACCAGTGACAGTGCGTAAGCCGGGTTGGCCATACGGTCATCGATCCACTGGATCCCCCGCAGCGTGAAAGATAGGTCTTGCGGGCGGCGCGCAGCGCGGGTGATCCACACACCATAGGTGGCGTTCGCTCCCACGGCCAGCACCGCCGCCAGCACGTGGATCCATTTCAAAATCGAATACAGCATGGTGATTTCTCCACAAGTTACAGGGAATATCCCTTCCACACTGCCACAGCCGGGCGCCCGCCCTCATGCGGCACCGACTTCCGGCAAGGCCAGGAATGTGGCCACGATCCGGGGATCGAAATGTTGGCCGCTTTGTTCCTGGATGTAGGCGCGCACGTCCGCATCAGGCCAGGCCGGGCAATACGGGCGGTGCGAGCGCAGTGCGTCCCACACGTCTACCACGGCGAAGATGCGCGCCGCCAGGGGAATCTGTTCCCCGTTGAGACCGCGCGGGTAGCCGCTACCGTCCCAACGTTCGTGGTGGCAGTATGGGATGTCCAGCGCCTGGTGCAGGTAGGAAATCGGGGACAGCATCTCGTAAGCATAGGTGGGGTGCCGGCGCATGATCTCCCATTCCCCCTCGGTCAGCGGGCCGGGTTTGAACAACACACTGTCGGGGACGCCCATCTTCCCAATGTCGTGCAACAACGCTCCCCAGCGAATATAAACCATGTGAGCCTCCTCGACGCCCATCACCTGCGCCAGTTTCAGCGTCAATTCGGTAACCCGCTGGGTATGCCCTTCGGTCTCCTGATCACGCAGTTCGAGCGCCTTGGACCAGCCCTCGATGGTGGCGTCGTAAGCCTGGGCCAGCTCGGCATTGGAAAGCTGCAAACTTTCGAACAGCTGGCTGTTTTCAATGGCAATGGCCGCCTGCCCGGCCAGGGTCTCCAGGAAAGCGACCCACTCCTGGCGGGTATTGAGCGGCGCCCGGTGGAAGATCTCCAACACGCCCTTCAACTGGTCTTTGACGACCAGAGGAAAGGCATAATAGGCCACAAATTCCTCTTTCGCCAGCATATCCGGGCGGGTAAAGCCGGAGACGGCCTGGGCATGATCGGGGACGCACCTGGGGAGGCGTTCCAGGGCCGTACGGCCCGCCAGGTTCGTGCCATCCAATGGCAAATGCGTCTTCTCGATCAGCGGGGTCACGAACCCCCTTCCGGCGGCATAATCGAGCGCCTGCCCAGACGGGCCCAGCAGCAGGATGTCGGCCGCATCCACGTTCAACTGCGCCGTCACCTGGTCGAGCAAGATGCGCAAGGTCAGGCGCAGATCGAAGCTGCTGTTGATGGCCACGTCGATGGCCCGCAGGGCGATCAAGTGGCTCAGTTGCACCTCGGTACGGGTGTAGAGCTGCATGCGCGTAATCGAGTTCCCGGCAATTTCGGCCAGCGTCATCAGGAGGCCCAGCTCATCCTGGCTGAGCTCGCGCCGGGGATCGAAGACGACCAGCATCACGCCGATGGTCTTTTCGGCAGAACGGATGGGAATGGCCGCCCCAGCCAGCGGTAACAAGATCTGCTGGCGCGCTGCCGCAGACATATAAGCATCCGATTGAAAATCTTTCGAAACGTAGACCTCGCCCGATGAGAATACATACCCGGTAATTTCTTCGCCGGGTTTGACCGGCCCTTCGCTTTTTACCCAATCCCAGCCACGCGCTGCGGCCCGCCGCAGCCGGTCAAGCTCCTCATCGTAGAGCCAGATACTGCCCCGCGTCACGTGCAGGATGGACAGGGTTTCGTCCAGCAGCATGGGAAGCATCTCCTCCAGTGAGCGGGCCACGCGCATGGCCGTCGACACGCGGTTCATGGCTTCCAGTTGCGAGACCCGCCGCTGGGTCTCTTCGAACAGGCGGGCGCGCTCGATCACGATCCCCAGGTGATGGCCGATAGATTCCACCAGGGTCATTTCATCCTGGGTCCAGGTCCTTGGCCGGGTGGACAGGATCGATAACCCACCAATGCGTTTCCCGTTCAGCATCAGCGGCGTGACCAGGTCAGAGCGGAGTCCATACCGCGCCATCACCGCCGCCATTTCCCCCACAAACCCATCCTCGCTCTGCACCCGCTGCCAGTCACTGGTTGAAATCGGGCCCTTCAGGTTGACCTCATGGGCCAGGGCGATGCGTTCCACGTCGATGGCAAATTCGAGCGGCACGCCGCGGACAGCTACTTCTCGGAGCTCGATCCAGATCATGCCCTGCTCGGCCTGGAAAGCGCTCAGCGTGTGTTCCAGGGTGGTTTCCAGCAGTTGGATCGAGCTGGCCCCGGCGTGCGTCGCAGCGGTGAGGATGGCATTCAATGCCGCCTGCTGCGCCATGCGCCGCCGGCTTTCGTCCTCAGCCTGCTTGCGTTTTTGCCTCTCTTCACCCTGTTCCAGAGATCGCCGGATCACCGGGGCCAGGCGTTGCAGGCGTTGTTTTAGAACGTAGTCGGCGGCGCCGTTTTTCAGGGCCTCGATGGCCACTTCTTCTCCCAGGGTGCCAGAAACAAAGATGAACGGCACGTCTGGGACCAGCTCGCGCGCCAGGGCTAACGCCGAGCGCCCATCGAAGCCGGGGAGCGAATTGTCGGCCAGGATCAAATCGAAAGGCTGCTGGCCCAGGGCGGCCTCGAAGCCTCGTTTCGTCGCCACGTGGCAAACGTCATTGTCGATCCCTTCTACCTGTAATATGCCTCGGATCAATTCGACGTCATAGATATCATCTTCGAGATGAAGTATTTTTAAAGGTGCTTGCATGGTTCACCTGGTATCGGTTCAGACATTACCATTAATGATTGGCCGACCGGCGCCAATTATCGCCGGACAGGCCTGGTTGGTCATTGCCCAGGCAATGCGCCGGTTTCACGCACTGCCCGGTCACGCCCTTTCAATACCTCCGGCCGGGCGTCAATGCCGGTTTTTACCGGTAAGATGTGTTTCAAATCAGACAATGTCAGACTCTCCTTTGGCCGCAGATGGCAACGAGATATAAAAAGTAGCGCCGCCGTCGACCACGCCTTCGGCCCACACCCGCCCCCCGTGGCGGTGGACGATACGCTGGACGTTGGCCAGGCCAATGCCCGTGCCTTCGAACTGGTCAGAACTGTGCAGGCGCTGAAACACCCCAAACAGCTTGTTTACGTAATTCATATCGAAACCCACCCCGTTGTCACGGATAAAATAGACGTTTTCATCCTCCCCCGTCGTACACCCGATATCGATCCTGGCCCGGGGACGATGGCGCGTATATTTCAATGCGTTCGAGATCAGGTTGACCCACACCATCCGCAGCAGCGTCCGGTCGCCGGACACTTCCGGTAGTCTGGCGATCTCCCAATCCACCGGCCGGTTTTCCAGGTCGGGCTGCATCTCCTGCTGAATGTCTGTGATAAGGGCATTGAAATTCACGCTGTCCCGGGACATCTCAACCCGGCCAACCCGTGAAAAAGCCAGGAGATCATCGATCAGCCGGCCCATGCGGGCAGCTTCTTCTGAGATTACCCGCAGGTAATGGCGGCCCTGGTCATCCAGGGCCGCGCCACTGGTATGTTGCAGCAGGTCGATGAACCCGGCCACGTGGCGCAGCGGGGCGCGCAGGTCGTGGGAGACTGAAAAGGTGAAGGCTTCCAGTTCCCGGTTGGTGTTTTCCAGCTGGGCCGTCCGTTCGGCGACCCGCTGTTCCAGTTCCGCGTTGAGGACGAGCGACTGCTGGTAAAGCCGGCCGTTTTCGATAGCCATGGCGATCCGGTCGCTCAAGTCTTCCAGGAACAGCTGGTCCTTGAACGTGAAAGGGCGCCCGGGGGCGCTGCGCAAGACCAGCAGCGTCCCCAGGAGGATGTCTCGCGTGCGTATGGGGGTGATCAAGATACTTTCCAGGTGATAACGCTCGATCGCCGGCCAGAATTCGGGCCGCACCCTGGCGCGGATCTCCTCCAGGTTGACTTCAGGCACCAGCAAGGAATGCCCGGTCTGGATCACAATCCCGGTCAGTTCCTCAGACGCCCGGGTGGGCGACGCCTCTATCAGCCGGCTCAAAATCTCGTAGATCTGGGGATCGACATGATAAACCGCCGCCGGCATCAGCCATTCCCCATCCTCGGAAAGCAGGTGCAGGATGGAAGCATCCCCCATCAGCTCGGCGATACGGCGTACGATGGTGTCCAGCATAGGCTGGTATTCCGGCCCGGCTACGGCAATGGACTTGGAGATTTCCGCCTGCGCCATGGCCATGAAAGTATTTTCACGCACCTGCTCTTCAGCCCGCAGGCGCTCAGTCACATCCTGCGCCATTACCAGCACTGCCTGACGCCCCTGGAATTGGAGCATGTGTGAGGAAATTTCCACCCACAGGTCTTCTCCACCCTTGGTGCGATGCATCCAGGGGCCTGACTTCTGTAAGGTCGGGCGCCCCTGGGCCAGGTCTTTCATCAACCGCCCGACTTCTTCGGGTGGGCGGATGTCCGTAATGCGCATGCGCAGGAATTCCTTGCGCGAATAGCCATAGCGCTTCAAGGCCGCCTGGTTGACCTCCAGGAAAGCCAGCGTGGTCAGGTCATAGACCCACATGGGGTGAGGATGGTTGGCAAACAACAGGCGGAAATTGGCTTCCTGATCCCGCAGGTCGTCTCTACCGGCCACGATTTCCCCGGGTGGTGAGACGGGCGGCAAAGCCGAAAGGCGCACTTCCGCCTCACCGCCCGGCGCCAGCCCGGCTTCCAGCTGCGCAATCCGCTCCGCCAGGCCGGCAGATAGCAGCCGCCGGCACTCCCGGCGCTCGGCCGGGGAAGCCGGCAGGTGCTCCGCCTGTGGAGACGTGTGTAGAAGGCTTGTAACCCTGCTGAAGATCTCTTGGGGCTCCACGGGCTCACAAATGAGTTGCACGTCGCCCAGGGCCCGCTCCATGTAGCGTGCCGCACTTTCCAGATAGGCCGGCGCGGCCAGAAGGATGTTGGCCCGCGAGCAGGCTTCGGCAGCGCGCAGATGTTGGACCAGCTCGATCCCATCCAGGCCGTGGACCAACACGCGCGCAATCACCAGGTCAGGGCGTTGGCGACCGGCCGCCACCAGTCCCTCAGCGATGCTCGACGCCAACAACACAATATGCCCCCCATCCACAAGGAGCGTTCCCCAACGTTGGCGCCGGGCAGGTTCGTCATCCAGAATTAAAATCGTCCCCATTTGCACATCTATCGATAGAACAGTACCTGTAAAGAACGATAAAGCGGCCTAACCCGATTGAGAGCATTCACCTCTCAGTCCATAGGCGCCAGGGGAAGCCATTTTACCACCGAAACACGGTCGTAGTACACCTGATCCCCACCCCGCTGTTTGCTTTCGTAGAGAGCCTTATCCGCTCTACGAATGAGTATGTGGCTCATCATGTCCATGTATTCAGGGGCAATGGGATGTGGAATCTCTTCCGGTTTGAAAGTGTGTGGCTCGAGAATGCTGATTCCCACACTGGTATGGACGAACAGCTCTCCCGTCGCTATCGAAACCCTTTTTTCCTCCAACATATGGATGATCCGGTTGCCCACTGCCCACGCGCCCTCTTCGCCGGTGTTCGGTAGAATGATGGCGAATTCGTCACCACCGTAGCGCGCTGTGATGTCGGTACTGCGCGTGGCCCGGCGCAACACGTCGCCGATGATCATCAGCGCCCGGTCACCGGCCTGGTGCCCACCCTGGTCGTTGATCTGTTTTAATTTGTCCAGGTCGACCATTAAAAACGCCAGCGACTGCCGGGAGCGGAAAGCGGTGCGCAGCTCGCGATACAGCCATTTTTCGAAGAAGCCGCGGGTATACAGCCCGGTCAGGTTGTCGATGGCGGCCAGTTCGTACAGCTGTGAATTTTGAATGGCCACCGCCGCCTGGTTGGAAAAGACGCTCAAGAGCTCCTGGTCCTGGGGATGGATGACCTGCCGGTCCAGGTAGATCATCCCGATGATCAGGTCGCCGACCTTCAACGGTACCAGGGTGGTGTCTTTCAAAATTCGGATGCGGCCTTTTTGCAACGTCTCATAGATGACCTTACTGCGCTCATCATCCAGGACATCGCTAACTTTCTCGTGACCCGCAAAACGCCCCGTACTGGCGCGGATGACCAGCTCAGTATCGTCATTGACCATGGCCAGGAAGCTTTCGGTCTGCTCTTCGTCTGTGCTGCGCAGGCCACCTTCGTCAATCACGGCCAGGAAGGAATTCACCACGCCCAATAAACCGGCAATCTGCCACAAGATGCCTTGTAAAAGATCGTTCAACGACTGGATGCGGTGCATGTCGGGGGTAACGTCCAGGATGTATTGCAGGCCTTTGCGACTCTTGGTCAACAACTGCACGCTGTAGGCAGCTTTCAGGCCCACGTCCGTCCACAATAGCAGTTTTTCCGCCCCTTCTGATTTGTCGTAATAGCCCTGAATGTCCAGGCGTTTGAGCAGCTCGCGCGGGGGCTGTTCGTTGACGTAACCGGTCTGCAAGATAATCTGCACGACCAAATTGAACGTGCGCAGTTCTGAGACGACTTCTTCACCGGTCATCCCGGGCATGTAATAATCCAGAAGCATGAGATCGACCTTCTGCTCCTTCAAGATCTCTAATGCCGCGATACCGCTGTCGGTGGTCAGCACGTGATGCCCCTCACCCTCCAGGAGGGATCGGGTAGCCGCCAGGTAATCCTGATTATCGTCCACGATCAGAACGGTATACCCGGATGGCTCAGAGACTTTTGTTTTGCGCGCCATTTTTAATTCTCTCCTGAGGTGGGGAAGTGCAGTGTAAAGGTCGTTCCCTGACCGAGTTGGCTGGCGACATCAATGCTCCCCTTAAAGACGTCGCCCAGGATGTCCCGTACGATCGGCAGTCCCAACCCGGTACCGTACCCGGACGGCTTGGTGGTAAACAAAAGGTCAAAGATGCGGGGCAAAACGTCCGGTGCAATTCCCGCTCCCTGATCACTCACCACCAGTAGAACTTCATCGGCATGCGGGGTAAGGTCGATATGGATCGTTCCACCGCCTTTCGCCGTACTGGCGTCGATGGCATTCGTCATCAGGTTGATCACGATTTGGGCTAGCTGACCGGGCAGGCCCCGCACCTCGACGGTATCCGCTGCGGGTGTGAAAACCACGCGGCAGTTACCGGCGCGCAAGGTATGGTTGACCAGCAAGATCGAGTCGCGAATTACCGGCACGGCGTTGAACAGGATCCGTTCGCGCGGTACGACGTCACGGATCTGTCCTTTGATACTGCGCACAAAACCGGCAATCTGGTCCAGGCTGTGATCTGCCAGGCTGAGAGATTGGAGCATCTCTTCACCGATCTCGGCATAATCTTCCTGGGTCACCTGCGGATCCCCCAGGGAATCACGATACTCGTCAACCAGTTTGTGCACCTGCATCAACGCCGCCCGCGAGGCGGCCAGCGGCGTATTGATCTCGTGGGCAACCCCGCCCGTCAGGCGCCCCAGGGAAGCCAGCTTTTCAGACTGTAACAGGTGTTCGTGCTCGGCCTGGATGGTATCGTAAGCCTGCTCCAGTTCCTGGGTTCGCCCTTTGACGCGTTGTTCCAGCTCGGCGCGGATCATCTCCAACTCGCCCACCGCCGCCGAGAGGGTCTGCAGCCGGTACTCCTCCAGTTGATCGCGGAAACGGGCCGCCACCAGGATCATGGCCGAGATGCCGGCCAATAACAACAACGGGGATAAAGCCCGCAATAAATCGATCCTCATCCAACCGGCCAGCCCAAAGATCACCAGGAAATTCAAAACCGTATGCGCCACCAGGAAACGAAATGGGAAGAACATTTTGCTCAAGAACAGGCTCAAGCTGGTGACAACGATCATCATGTTGAATTCAAGGGGTGAAAAACGGCCGCTGAAGAACGCCAGGTACAGGGGCGTGACGTTGTTGAATACCACGGACAAGAAAGCAGACAGGCGATAATAACGCGTCCGGCTTAAAACATAAGCCGCGGCGTTGAACAGCACGTTCACCGTCAGGATGGAAGAAACGAAATGAGTGGAGATACGCAAAATCACCACGCCCAGCAAGAACACACCCGTCAGGGCCAGCTGGATGGTTGCCAACATGCGTACCTGCCGGCACTCATCCGGTTGCCGCACAGCCCGGGATGGTTCGATTAGCCATTGTTGGACGGGCAGTTTGGCCTTCATCTCACCCGGAGCTCCAGGTTGGCAAGCGCTCAAAGCGCATCGCATTTCGTGATTGAATAGACGTCCAGGTTGAAATGCAGCTGACCATCAGGCACCTCGCTGGATAGAGATATATAGATATCGAATCACTCACTGGGAAACGGGGTCGCCCCCGGCCTTACACGGCGTCAGGTACAATAAAAGCCTCATGGATGCCTTTCCATTTGCGGCGAGTAAGAAGGTAGGCGATTTTCATTTTATACACCATTAATTCGTT
>JAAZNB010000614.1 GCA_012798515.1 Chloroflexota bacterium | reverse complement strand
TCACCCTTGAGCAGGGTCTGGTAGGTGCCGGAGAACAGGTCGGTGTGAATGCTCGAACCGGGGTCGGCTTCCAGGCTGTAGCCCCCGTAATACACGTTGCGGCCCACCTGCGAGGCCTCGCCCAGGCTGATGGACGAGCTGCCGCCGAACAGGCTGCCGGTCACGTCGCCGTTCATCTGGATGACCGAGGCGCCGGCGAACAGGTTGCCGTCGATGCGGGCGTCCGGCGAGACGATCACCACGGCGCCGAAGGCCATGACGTCGCCGTTGACCGTGCCGTTGATGGTTACAGAGCGCCCGGTGACCATCAACATGCCGTTCACGGTGCCGTCTACGACCACGTCTTCGCCGCTCAACAAGACGTCGTCGTTGATTTCTTCATTGGCTTCGATGGTGCCATCGTCGTCGATGACCGCGGCCTGCACCGGCTGTACGGCGGCAAACCCAAGCGTAACCAGCACCAGGGCCACCATTCCCAGGCGCAGCCACATAGGAACCCGATGATTACTCATTTCAAACTCCTTACTCCATCAAAAAAGTTTTCTGGCTATCCCCCTTCACGAGTCCGGAAGCGAGGACGTATTTGCGTGCGGTGATGATTTACATTCCATATACGCAGAAAAACCGGCTGAGTTGCAAAAATACAACAGATAACCGCCGTGTGAGTGAGAGGTCTCTTTTCGCACCGGTACTGGGGGAAAGATAGCCCCAGAGGCATTTTCGGGTGTGAAGGCCTGAAAATGCCTCTGGGGCGTCAAAGATGGGATTCGGAAAGACCTGGGTCGAGAAAGAAGCGAGGATGACTCAGGAGGAATCGCCGGGACGTTTGCGGATGGCGTGCAGCGTGCCGCCCACGATGATCAACACCAACATGACGCCGCCAAAGACGATGCCGTTGGTCTGTTCGCGGTTGTCCAGCCATTCCTGGGGGTAAGGGGTCTTCTGGCTGTCTTCGCTGGCTACGGCTTCCGGCTCCAGGGTGGCCGTGGCCTGGCGGTTGAGCAGCACGGCCTGTTGGGGCATGGCCGGGCCGCCGTTCCAGGCCAGGGTCATGAACAGCAGGACCAGCAGCAGGCAGGCGACGCGGCGGTCGAACCAGGCCGGGGTCGACGTCTTGAACCAACGTATCAAACGATCCATTGCATTTCTCACGGAGTAGTAGTCCCGCTCAGGCGTGCGGCTGCATCTTTGGCGGCCTGGTCCGGGTCGGACTGATTTTTGATCACGTTCAGGCTGGCCTCTTGCATGGCCGGGGCCAGGGAAGACAGGATGGTGTTGCTGGGCACCACCTGGGCCGAGTTGACCAGCTGGGTGATCAGTTCTTGCAGGCTCTGGTTGGGCCAATCCTCCAGGCTGGAGGGCCGTACGGGCAGGTAGCCCACTTCGGGCGTCCATTGAGAGAGGAACTCGGCCTGGGTGAGGAATTCGGCCAGCCGTACGGCGGCCTCGGCCCGCTCGGTCTGCGGCTCGGAGACGGCGGCCAGCCAGCCGCTGGCCAGCACGGGTGCGCCGGTGGACAGGGCCGGGAAGGTGGTCGCCGAAGAGTCGACGGGCAGCTCGGTCAGGTAGCGCGAGCTCCAGGTGACGAGCAGGTTGCCGCGTTGGTCGAGATAGCTCTGCCAGGCCTGGTTATCGGTGTTGATCTGGGCCAGCCAGGAGGGGAAAACGCCCTGGCTGGCGCCGTCGGCGTACAGGTGCAGCACCTTGGAGAGCACGCCGGCCTGCAAGACCGGGCGGTGCTGGCTGTCTTCCACCTCGCCGCCGGCCGAAAGGTACAATCCCAAAGTGAGCAGCGATTGGGGATCGGCGGCGGGGAAGAGCAGCGGCTGGCCGTGGCCCAGGATAGGTTCCCAGCCATCGGGGGTGGAGCCGTAGCGCACCGGGCGGTAGATGAGCAGCAGCGCGTCGCCGGCCAGGGGAATACCGAAGGTGCTCTCCTGCACCGTAGCCAGCTGCCGGGCGTAGGGGTACCAGTCGGCGTCGGACGGACTGTCGGTGTAGGCGTCCAGGGGCAGGATGAGCTGCTTGAGGGCTGCGTTTTCCAGCTCCGAACGGGAGAGGATGATCACCGAAGGCAGCGCGTCGGGAGCCGCGGCGCTGGCGGCGGCCAGGGATTCCATCAGGTTGCCTTCGCCGGTAGAAGCCTTGATGCGCACCTCGACGCTCAGGTCGGGGTTCTGGCGGGTGAATTCGTCCAGCCGGGCGCGCAGCAGGTTGCCGGCCACCGTGCCGCTGTTAGGATCGAACTGCACCGGCATCCACAGGGTGAGCTGCTCCACGGCCGGGCGAGTGGCGGTAGGCGTGGCCGGGCTGGCGCTCGGGCTGGGGACGAGGGCCGTCCCCGGCGCGGGCGTGCTCGTGGCCGCCGGCGGCGGGACGAGCGTGGCCAGCAGCCCGCTGTCACAGCCGGTCAAGGCCAGGGACAGGCTGAGCAGGACCAGGAGGAGGGTGAATAGGCCAGATTTGCGTTTAGACATCGATTTCGATCCCTGTTTTACGGCGCGGTCCTCGATCAAAAGACGGCCAGGCAGCCGGTACGGGAAAAGTCATGGCCGGGTTATAGCTGGATGGGCCGGCTGAGCAGCCGGATCAAGAACTGGACTGCGTTCTGGACGTCGTGGTAATCCACCATCTCGGAAGGGCTGTGGACGTAGCGGCAGGGGAT
>JAAZNB010000613.1 GCA_012798515.1 Chloroflexota bacterium | reverse complement strand
TGGAATTTGCCCACAAGCACAACGTCACCAAGATCGTGGCCGGGAAACCCGCCCGGCCGCGCTGGTTCGAATCCATGCAGGGATCCATCCTCAACCAGATCATCCACCGCAGCGGCTCCATCGACGTGTACGTCATCAGCGACACCAGTGGGCCCATCCCGGGCAACCCTGCCGGGCGCTGGATTCCCCGTTCCGACTACCGGCGCTACCTTTACAGCGTGCTGATCGTGGCCGGGGTCACCCTGGCAGCCCTGCTCATGCGCGGTTTGTTCCACCCGGTCAACCTGGTGATGCTCTACCTGGCCGCCGTGGTGGTCTGTGCGGTCTATTTTGGCCGCGGGCCGTCGATCCTGGCCTCTTCCCTGGGGGTGCTGGCCTTCGATTTCTTCTTCATCGACCCGCGCCTGACCTTTACCGTCTTCGATACGCAGTACGTACTCACTTTTATCGTCCTCCAGGTGGTCGGGCTGGTGATCAGCAACCTGACGGCCCGGGGGCGCGACCAGATGGAGGCGCTGCAGAAGAGGCAAGAGCAGACCCACACCCTGTTCTCCCTCAGCCGGGAACTGACCACCGCCGTGGGGATGGATACCGTGCTAAACACGGTCATCGATCACACCCGCCAGACGCTGGGCCGTGATGCCGCCATCTTCCTGCCCGTGCAGGGCAAGCTGGACCTGCGGGCCACCAGTCCCGGCTTTATCCTGGACGAGCACGAGCGCGCCGTGGCCGTTTGGGCCTTCGACCACGGCCAGCCCACCGGGCGGGGCACCGAGACCCTGCCCGCGGCGAGCATGCGCTTCCAGCCGCTCAAGACGACGCGGGGTACCCTGGGCGTGTTGGGCATCAAACCCGAGGATCCCAACAGCTACCTCAATCCGGAGCAGCGCCAGCTGCTGGAAGCCTACACCGGCCTGGCCGCCGTGGCCATCGAGCGGGCCTTGCTCG
Organism: Chloroflexota bacterium; assembly: GCA_012798515.1. GTDB lineage: Bacteria > Chloroflexota > Anaerolineae > Anaerolineales > Anaerolineaceae > JAAZNB01. The sequence goes on along the minus strand of JAAZNB010000613.1, from coordinate 2,177 downwards.
ACGACCAGGCGCGCGAGGCCCAGGTGCTGCGCGAGAGCGAGCGCCTGCAAACGGCCCTGCTCAATTCCATCTCCCACGACCTGCGCACGCCCCTGGCCTCGATCCGCGGGGCGCTGGACAGCCTGCTGGAGGCGGAACAGGGCGGCGAGGGGCCCGACCCGGTGCACCTGGACCCGGAGGCCCGCCTGGACCTGATCCAGACGGCGCGTGAGGAGACCCACCGCCTGAACCGCCTGGTGGGCAACCTGCTGGATATGACCCGCCTGGAGGCCGGTACGCTGCGCCTCCACCGGGAAGAGAGCGACGTCCAGGACCTGATCGGCGCAGCCGTGTCACACCTGCACGAGCGCCTGCGCCAGCGCCCGGTCAGTGTGCGCCTCCCGGACGACCTGCCGGCTGCCTGGCTGGACTTTCCCCTGGTGGAACAGGTGCTGGTCAACCTGCTCGACAACGCCATCAAGTATTCCCCGGAAGGGACGCCGATTGAGATCCATGCCAGGGTGAGTGGAGATCAGCTTGAAATCAGCATGGCCGACCGCGGCATCGGCATCCCGGAAAGCGACCTGGAGCACGTCTTCGAGAAGTTCTATCGCATCCAGCGCCCGGAGAGCAGCCAGGGCACCGGCCTGGGCCTGTCGATCTGCCGGGGGATCGTCGAAGCCCATGGCGGGCGCATCCGGGCTTACAACCGTCCTGGCGGCGGGACGCTGATCCGGTTTACGTTACCCTTGAATCCGCCGGAAAATGGACCGGGAAAGGACGATCATGAGCACTGATGGAGCCCGTATCCTCGTGGTAGACGACGAACGGCAGATCCGCCGTATGCTGCAAACCTCGCTCAGCGGGCACGGCTACCAGGTGTTGGAGGCGGCTAACGGGGGCGACGCCCTGGTGATCGCCGCCGACCGCCGGCCGGACATCATCCTGCTCGACCTGGGGCTGCCCGATATCGACGGGGTCGAAGTCACCCGCCGTCTGCGCCAGTGGAGTGAAACGCCCATCATTGTCCTGTCGGTGCGGGAGAACGAGGGGGATAAGGTGCAGGCCCTCGACGCCGGGGCGGATGATTATCTCACCAAGCCCTTCGGGATGAGCGAGCTGCTGGCGCGCATCCGGGTCACCTTGCGGCATTACAACCCGGGCCAGCACGAGCCCATCTTCCAGCGCGCCGGGCTGGTGGTCGATTTTGGCCGGCGCCTGGTGCGTTTGAACGACAATGAGGTCTCCCTCACGCCCACCGAGTACGACCTGCTGCGCCTGCTGGTCCAGCAGGAGGGCAAGGTGCTGACCCATCGCCAGTTATTGAAGCAGGTGTGGGGGGAAGCCTACGAGTTCCAGACCCATTTGCTGCAAGTCAACATCAGCAATTTGCGTAAAAAGATCGAGCCGGACCCCAACATCCCCCGTTTCATCATGACCGAAAGCGGGGTGGGCTACCGCTTCCGCATCGAAACCTGAAAGAGGAAAGCCCTTCCAGGTCCATTTTTCCAGCTCTTCCCTCCTGTTGCATTCGTTCCTCTTCTTCCTGGTGCATTCGCTCTGCGGATGCACCTCCCCGCGGCCGCTCTGCGGCCGGTGAGTGCCCTGGCCCTTCCCTCGACCCTGCGCCCGCGCGGATCACCGGGGCATGCCCGAGACGGCGCGGAATAGCCGGCGTCATGTCTTTCCCTCCCCCATTTTTGTTCTAGAAAAAATGGGGGAGGTGCAGGAGGGGGTGTTTTTTCACCGCCGGTCCGGCGCCCGGTGCCGGTTGGCCAGAGCGACCCGGCAAGACACGCTCTTCCGTGGCGGAGGAGAGCCATCCTGGCGCCCGGCCCGAGCCGGAAGCCAACTTCCACGCTCCCGCGCGGAGCATCGGGGTATGCCTGAGACGGTGCGGAATAGCCGGCGTCCTTTGCTGGCCATGTTCGGTCGGGCGTGGAAGCCCGACCTGCTATTAGAGGAAGGTAGCCCTGGCGCTCCGGCCGGCTCGTGCCGGAAGCGAAAGCCAACTTTCACGCTCCCGACCGGATCACCGGGGTATGCCCGAGACGGCGCGGGGTAGCCGGCGTCTTTTGCTGGCCGTGTTCGGTCGGGCATACCCCTATCGGGGCACCTTGGAAGCCCGACCGGACCCGGCTGCCGGGGTGAGGAGAGTTCATAACGCCTCTAGGCAGAATCGATTTCTCCCGCCCACG
>JAAZNB010000612.1 GCA_012798515.1 Chloroflexota bacterium | reverse complement strand
TCGATGAAATCGGCGTCCTCGGCGGACACGCCGCACAGCTGCATCACCGCACTGCGCAACCCATCCTTTTGAAGGATCGCGAGCATGCGCACTGAGCTGGGATCGTTTTCATCCCTGAAGTGAAACGCGGCGCCAATGGCACGAATGAGGTGTTGGGGGAAGATGTTGTGCTTCAGGCACAGGAAAGCCGCCCCGGTGAGACGGTCGTATCGCTCCAGCTTGCGGATCGGGTCGGCGGCCATGCGCTGCACCGTATCCGCCACCACCGGGTTATAGGTCTGGGTCAAGACGTTGTCGATCCAGGCCTGCATTTCCTGGCCGCTAAAGCCGTACTCTGCCTGTAACGCCCGGCTGACCTCGTCCAGCGCGCCCAACGCCTCGGCCTTCACCACGGGGTGATCCAGGCTCTCCACCAACAGTTTGTGGCCATAGAAACTGCCGTGATAGGCCAGCACGGCGTGAGCCATGTTGTAGGTGTAGATCTTGCGGGCCTCCTCGGCGCGCATGTCCTTCACCAGGCGTAGCCCGGGCACCTCGGGGAGCTCGCCCTTGAAACCGTGCAAATCGACCGGCAGCTCGGGATAGCCATTGGTCCACACGATGAGGGGGTCTTTTTCCAGCTCTTCTTGCGGGGGTTGGGCGGCGATGCGGATGACCAGCGCCTCCACCACGCCCACGTTGTGCCGGAAATATTCCTTGTCCTCAACAGACAGGTTTTCGTGCAGCAAAGCCTCAAACCGCGGCCCGGCGTGGACCAGGTTGGTGCACAAGATAATGTTGACCGGGTGCTGCCGGCCCTGTTCCCGGCGCAGGAGGATCAACCTGGCCAGCTCGGCTGCGGCGGCTTTGAAATTCTGGGGGAAAACAGCCAGGGCGATCAGATCGGTGCCGGCCACTGCCGCGGCGACCTCGTCTTCCTGGTCGGTGGACAATGCCCGGTAAGCGCTGATGCGGGTGCGCTCCAACGTCGCAGCGCTGACTGCTTTCACCGTGCTATAGGCGCCGGCGCGGCGCATCTGCTCGACGAGCGCCTGGGACTGGTCGACAAAGATCAGCCGGTACCCGGCGGCGCTGAAAAGGTCGGCCACAAACCCTCTTCCTATCCTGCCCGCTCCCCAAATCACGATCTCCTTCTGGCACATGTTAGTTGAGCTCCTTTTCTAAAAAGATCGTTTCAGCCTGGAGGCTCCACGTCTCGTTGTGGCCCAGCGCAGCGTAGACTTCGGGGAGGGCCTCTTTCATCTGCTTAAGGCCGGTCAGCGGGAAGTCAAACACCTGCGGGTAGATCACGATCTTCCCCGGGTAAAGTGAATTCTTCATGGCCTCGACGCCGGCGTGGATCTGGCACAACCCGCCCACCGCGGCGACGGAGAGCTGGGGTTTGAGCTGCCCCGTAGACGCCCGTTCCACCACGGCCTTCTGGTCATCCAGGCCCGAACCGGAGTGGCCCACAAAGCGCACCTGTTGGGGGCCGTAGAACAGCTCGGCCGGCACACAGGCCTTGACGCCGCGCTTCATCCCGGCGAACAGGTTGACCACGCCCTGCGGGGCGACGTACGCGCAGGCTTCCACGACCAGCTCGGGGAATGTGACCATCACTTCCACGTCGTCGACGCCGCCCTGCTGCATCAGTTTCTCCATGATGGCGGCAAACTGGTCCTTTTCTTCCACCGGGTTGACCAGGATCAGCTCTTTGTGGTGCTGCCCCGCCAGGGGAACGAAGAACTCGCTTAGTGAGTTCAGGCGGACAGGGCTGACTTCCGTGGCCAGGATGCGGCTGGGGCCGCGGGTGGACTCGATGGCCCGCTGCAGGTGCATACGCCCCATCGGGCCGCCGGCGCCCAGGATCCAGGCCGTCCCACCCGGTTTGAATTCGCTGCGGGCAGTGGTGGCCTGGTAGGCTTCCCGGATCTCCAGGGCAGTCGCGCCGGTGTATAGGATGGCGTCGTAATGCAGCCGTCCCAGGTCGATCTCAACCGGCCCGGTGGCTGCCGCGCCCGACAATACGGCCAGCACGGCTTCGTTTTTCATGTGGGCCCCGGCCGTAGTAACGGCCTGCGCCGGCAGGTCCAGGAGCAGCAGGTCGTCATAACCGGCTTCACCCGCAAAGATCTCCTGGCGTGCTCGCTGCACGCAATCGATGTGATTGCGGCCGCACAGCGCCGTGATTTCAGCTTGCAGCCCGGCCGGGACGTCGCAGAGGACAAATTCCCCGGGGGCAGCCGCCTGCACCCAGGCCTCATCCAGGTGATAGCCCTGGCGCGACCCCTCACAGCCCCATACCAGCACGCTGCCGCCCGGTTTCAGCGTCTGGCGGTAGCCCATGCGATAAGCCGCCTCGACACAGGCCCAGGGTTCCGTAATCGCGCTGGCCGAGTAAGTCATCTCGTCCGGGATGGGGATCAGGTAATTCCCCGCATCGCCGTGGAGGATCTCGCTGCCGATCTTGGCGTACTGCCGGTACCCCCCGTCCATGCCGAAGCAGAAGGGAATGCTTTTCCCGTCCACCCACACGTCTGGCTGGAGGGTGTAACGGTCACCCACCTTGTACTCGCCGGCCAGCCGGGCGCCCACACCCACTACGGTCATGCTGACTTCGTGCCCGGGCACGATCGGGTTTTGCTCCAGGTCTCTGCCTTTCAGGCGCGGGTGGTTTTGCGCCTGGTCGATCTCTTTCAGATCGGTATAACACAGGCTGACCGCGTCGATGCGGACCAGCAGTTCCGTCTCTGTAAACGCCGGAACATCCGTGACGATAGGGGCGGCATTCTTACCAAGATTGGCTAAGCCCGGACCATACAGGGGCCAGGCATACTGTTTGTTTGGGATCCTACCTCCGGCTGCTTTATAGCGCTGTACTTTGTCAAAATTCATCTGTTTCACCTTGGGGATTGAAGGTTTTGGTATAAAACGATTACAAACGACAACTTACAACAATCATTATATAATCATCATCATCGTATGTCAATTGTTGTAAGCGTTTATAGCGGTTTTTTGGGTTTTGTATATCATCGTTTGTCGTTGTATACAGTCGCCAAAGCCCGCATCCCCAATCAAGCCACCTCCTAACCCGGCAATTTCCGCCGGAGCAAACCCGGCCAACGGCTTTCGACGCCCCACGCCGGCCCCCAAAAGGCGAGAAGACGCCCCGCAGTGACCGCGCTTCAGCCGCCCACTCCCCAACAACGTCATGGTGTTGCAGACGCAGCCGCATCTGCAACACCATGCACAACACCACGCATAGATTTCAGGTTTTAAGTTGGACCGAATAAAGACTTCTCTACTGCCGAAAACAAGAGCCCTCCCATGATCTCGTCCATCAAAGGAGGCACTCTTGTGGTTTACTACGATCTGGTAAGGCCTGCCAGTAACTAATCTGCCGGAGCCACGATGACTTTTGTTCCCAGAGATCGAATCTGCTCGATAAAATCAATATCCACCTGGCCGTCGGTGATTATGGTGAAACTCGAATCGAGCGGCGCCACCGGCACCAGGCAGACCTTGCCCATCTTGGACTGGTCGGCCACAACGACCAGTTTCTTGCTCAAAGCGATCATCTTCTTCTTGACCTGCGCCATCATGATGTCTGGCGTGGTCAATCCCTGCTTGACCGATACGCCATCGATGCCGATGACGGTAATGTCGGTATGGAAGCGCGAGATCGAGTCCAGGGAAATTTCTCCCACAAAGTCCTTGAAATCACGGTGCACCAGCCCCCCGGTCACGTAGATGGTGGCGTCCGATATTTCCAGCAAGATGGGCAGCAGATGGTAAGAGGTGGTGATGATGGTCAGCTTGCGCCGCTGCCCCAGGCGCTGGGCCACGCGAGCCGTGGTGCTGCCGCCATCGATCATAATCGAATCCCCATCGTGAATCAGGTTCAAGACCGCCTGGGCAATGGCGTCTTTCTCCTCCGTCTGGGTCTCTTCCCGCAGCGCCAGTATATTTTTACTGGTAATCAATTCATTGTCGATCTTCTCGGGCAGGATGGCGCCCCCGTGCGTCCTGGACAGTAAACCCCGCGTCTCCAGCTCGGCCAGATCCAGGCGGATCGTCGAAGCACTCACCTCGAATTCCCGCACCAGGTCGGTGACGAGCACCTTTTTACGCGCCAGGAGAGATTTCAAGATCAGCTGAAGCCGCTCCTCGCGGAATAATTCACCTTTATTATTTCCCATACCCTTCCCCGCATAGCTAGATTTTTTCGAACGGCCTCGCCGGCCCCGGCTTGTTTTTACAAACACGCTTAAGCGCCAAAGCCCCGAGCTCAATTGATTATATAACAAAAGGAAAACGTTGAATACGGTTTTCGTTCATCATCTTTTGTATTGACTTTTCCCTCCTTTGCTTGTATTATTGCCATTGATTATTATCGTTTGCTTTTGTTTTATTTTATATCGTGTTGTTTTCCTATGCAACCAGCCATTTAACCAAGAGAGGTGATGATGAACAAAGACGCCATTCAGGGCATCAAAGACAGCAAGCACCGGGACAGCCATCCTTACTGGCTGTGGGAATCGATCCAGCGCATTCCTCAATTATTGTCGGAATGCCTTTCCGAGGACGTCAAAGACCGGGCCCAGCACCTGGCAGACCAGTTCGAAGCCAGGAACATCGACCGCATCCTGCTGGTCGGGACGGGCTCTTCTTATTTCTCCACCATTGCTGAAAAACACGTCTTCGAATCCATTACCGGAATCCAGACCGGCAGCTACCTGGCCAACGAACTGCTCGCATACCCGCCCCTGGAGATCAACGCCCGGACAGTGGCCTTCTTCCACTCTCATTCCGGCAGTACCATGGGGGATCCGGAAGTGGTCGAATTCGTCAAGTCCAAAGGCGGTTACACCATCGGGGTGACCGACCTGGCCGGGTCACAGCTGGCCCAATGTGTGGACGACGTATTCATCGGCCCCGGGGGGCCCAAGCTGGAATTGCCCGCCTCGCGCACTTACGCAACCGGCCTGTTCCGCATGCTGATGCTCGCTGCCGCCATCGCCAGGGTCAAGGGCCGGGCGGCCGCAGCCGCCGAAATCCAGGGCCAGATCGATCAGTTCCCGCCCATCGCCCAGGCCATCCTGGACCAGTACGAGAAACTCGCCCCCGAGATCGTCCAGAAAGCCAGCGACATCACTTCTTTCTTCGTCATCGCCGCCGGGCCTAATTACGCCACCGCCGACGAGGCCGCCCTGGGCCTCAGCCAGTCGGCCGGCGTCCCATCGCAAGCCTTCCAGGTGGAAAACTTTATCCACGGGCCCATGCAGACCCTGGAGCCCACCATGGGGGTCGTCTCCGTGGCTGCGCCCGGGCCATTACAGTCGCGCGTCCTGGAAGTCGCCGCAGCCGTCAAAATGGTGGGCTCCAAGTCGATCCTGCTCGCCCCCCAGGGCACGCCGGCGACCGGCGCGGACGTACGCATCGAGATCCCCGGCAGCGTTTCCGAATACCTCAGCCCCATCGCTTACATGATCCCGTTATGGCAGGTGGCCTATCACTTCGCCCTCCTGGGCAGGGGTGGGCACCCGGACAAGCTGGCCATGGAAAGGCCGGGGTTCAAAGAGGCCATGCTCTATCTCACGCACCAGTCCCAAGGGAAGTAAGCCTTTCAAGGACATCCACGTTTTTGCTTCGCTAAAAAAAAGAAAGGGCGTACCAGAATGTCAGAAATTGGAAAGAAAGTCAGGTTGAGCCAGCTTTTCAATGCAGAGAGCGGCAATTCCGTCATGGTCGCCATGGACCACGGCGTCGTGATCGGCCCGGTAGAGGGAATTGTTGACCCGGTCCAAACGGTAAAGATGTTAAGCGCCGAGAAACCGGATACTTTCTTCATGCCCAACGGCATCATCAAGAGGGTATATCCGCATTTTATCGACAACCGGGTCCCATTTATCGTCGCCATCGACACCTGCACCTTCCTGGGCCCAGAGCCGGATTATTTCATGGTCTCCGATAGCGTAGAACACGCCATGAGCCTGGGCGCCACGGCCGTTTCGATGCACGTCATGGTCGGGTCAGACCGGACCAGCGACATGTTGAAAGGCCTGGCCAAAGTATGCGAGACGTGTGACAACCTGGGCATGCCCCTGCTGGCCATCATGTACCCGGTGCGTTTCGAGAACAACTTCGACGTCAAAGTGGTGAAATGGGTGGCGCGCATCGCCGCCGAGCTGGGCGCCGACCTGGTCAAGACCTACTACACCGGCTCCACGGAAACCTTCCACGAAGTAGTCGCCTCCTGCCCCATCCCCGTCCTGCTCTCGGGCGGCGACCCGACCGAGACCCCGGGTGAGTTCCTCGGCGTCTTGAAGAACACCATCGATGCCGGCGGCCACGGCTGCGCAGTGGGCCGGAACGTGTGGCAGAACAAACGCCCCCGCTCCATGCTGCGGGCGGTCCAGGCCATCGTCCACCAGCACTGCAGCGTCGAGGATGCCCTGGAGATCTACCAGCGCCCGCTGGATTGATCCGAGAAACCGGCCGGCGGGCCGGGGTACACTCATCGGGCGTCCCTCCTGCCCGGCTCGCCGGCTTCTTTATCTTTGGCTGGTTTACGGCCCGTCCGGCCGCAGCGCGTATGGTCGCGGCGCCAGACCACTGGGCCGGCACGATATCGCCCTGCCCCGGCGCCGGGCCGCCAGGCTGGCAGACCTGCGCGGCCCAGGGTCGCCGACCAGCATGAGTAGTTTTTGCCAGGAAGGATTGCAGACTTCCTGGCAAAACTCGTTTAACCGCCGGCCGGGCTCTCTTGTCCTCTCCGTTTCTTCGCGTTCCTCTTGTGCTACAATAAGCGTTTCCACCCAGGAATCCACCTCAATTCCCCCGCCCGGAGCAAGCCCCATGGCACTCGACCGCGCCTCAGACAGCTATCACCGCCTGGTGAACGAGATCTATCCTCGTATGGTAGATCTGCTGCTGCGCCGCTACCAGCGCCGGGCCGATAAGAGCCTGCGGGACGTCTACGCCATGGACGACGATTTCCTCCACGTCGAAGCGGAAATCCTGTCTTTTGCCGGCGAATACCAGGCCGAGATCGTCGCCATCCTGGATGACCCGCAGCTGTTCACCAGCCTGGTGCACCAGTTCGTGCTCTCCACCCTGGAGTTTACCTATGCCAATAACCAGTTCGTGTACTTCGACCAGAACGAGGTGCAGGTGCTGGAGAGGATCTACCGCGCCTACCTGCTGGAAATGCAGGCTATTCTGCAAGACAACCCCGGCCCACAAGTTCTGCGCAGCCGCCTGGACGCCCTGGTGACGGCCCATTTCGCCGATCTGAGCGCCAACATTTCACGTTTCTTCGACCCGGGCAGTGACGTGGAAACCCAACGCAATTTCATCTTGCGCCAGGTGGTATGCCGTGAATATTCCCCCGCTTTCCAGCTGGAAATCCTGGGCATCCACCCGGGAGACCTCGTCCCGCCGGTGCTGGACCTGGGCTGCGGCAAATCGGGCCGCCTGGTGCAGCACCTCCACCGGCTGGGCCTGCGCGCTTTCGGCGTCGACCGCCTGGTAGACGACCTGCCAGGCCTGCGCAGCGCCGACTGGCTCACCCTGAGCCTACAACCCGGCGCCTGGGGCTCCATCCTCTCCCACATGGCCTTTTCCAACCATTTTATCTTCAACCACCTCTACCGGCGCGGCGACCCACAGGCCTACGCCCGCCAGTACATGGCCGTGCTGGGCGCGCTGCAGCCCGGCGGCTCGTTCTATTATTCCCCCGGGCTGCCCTTCATCGAACGCCTGCTGCCCGCGACCCAGTACGCCGTGACGGTCAAACGCCTCGCCGGCCCCAGCCAGTCCATCCTGGCCGCCGAGTTGCAGGACGACGCCCTGTACACCACCCGGGTCACGCGCCTGGCGTGATCCCTCACCAATCCCCTGCCCGGGTCACGTCCAGCTCACTGAAATCGACGTCCAACAGGTTGGGCTGGTCGAACTTCAGCCCCTCTACTCGCCCGTGGGAATTGAAACGGAAGGTCACCAGGCCATCCGGGATGTAAGCATCCCGCCAGACCAGGCGGAAGGTGTCGTAGTGCCAGTGCTCCAGGTCGGCGGTAAACCCCGGCGTATGACTGAAGCGCAGCACCAGGCGCCCGTCTTCCAGCGTCACAGGGAGGTCGTCCACCAGGGGGTCGAAGTAACGGCCGGCGTAGCCCTCCAGGGGCAGGGCGGGATGGGTACCGCGTACCCGGCCGGCGGCCACTTTGTGGCGCTCCACCGACTGGAGCAGCTGGAATTCCCGCCCGGCCTTGGCCGCCCGCCCAAACCAGTCCTCCGGTTCGGCGCCCAGGAATGCATCGATGATGGTGTAACTGGCAGCGTAGGTCAGGGCGCATTCGTGATTGCACAGCGCCACCACGCCCAGGTTTTCCTCGGGGATCAGGGTCAGCAGCGAGCGCATGCCGTCTACCCCGCCCGAATGCCACACTACTTTGCGTCCCAGGTAATCCTGCAAGAACCAGCCCAACCCGTATGAAAAGAAGTGCGGCACCATGCGTCCCATCCAGGGCGACCAGGCGCGCCGCGCCGTCATCTGCGGCGTGTGCAGCTCCCGGGCTGTTGCGGGGCGGATGAGCTGCTGCCCGGCGTAAGCGCCCTGCCCCAGGTGCAGGCGAGCGTACTGCGCCAGTTCCCAGGCGTTGGTGTTGACCGCAGCCGCCGGGCCAACGTTGTCGTGGCTGCGGTAAGGGATGGCTGCCACTTCCCCATGGATCAGGGCGTGGGGCGTGGCTACGTTGGCGCGCTCACGCAGCACCGCCATGCGGCTGGTACTGTCGAGCATGCCCAGGGGAGCAAAGACGCGTTGTTCGAGAAAATCGTCCCAGCTCAGCCCGCTGACCGCCTGGATCACCTGCCCGGCCACCAGGTACATGGTGTTCTGGTAAGCGTACTGGCTGCGGAAGCTGGAGACCGGGCGTACGTAACGCAGGCGGCGGATCACCTCTTCCCGGCTGAAATCGGACCCGTACCAGATGGTCCCCCCACTGACCTCGCCCAGCCCACTGTTGTGAATGAGCAGGTCCCGCAGGCGCATGTGGCGGGTGGCGAAGTCGTCGTAGAGCCGGAAACCCGGCAGCAGCTCGGCGACCGGATCGTCCCAACCCAGGCGGCCTTCGTCCACCAGCATCGCCAGGCAGGTAGGCACGCTTGATTTGGAAATCGAGGCGATGGCAAACAGGCTGCGCTCGTCGACCGGCTGGCTGCCGCCCAGGGTACGCACCCCGTAACCACGGGCAAAGATCACCTGGTCGTCTTTTACCACCGCCAGGGCCAGGGCCGGCGCCTCGAAATCCTCCAGGCCGTGCCGCATGAGAGCGTCAAAATGGGCATCGAAAAGCATGGCTTCCTCACAAAAAACAGGATGAACGGCGGTCAAAGCCGGTACAGGCGATCGCACAGTTGTATTCTAATAGAGAAAACCGCCCGGCAGCAGGGGGGAATTACCCGTCGAAGCACCTGTTTACCTCTTGACATTGCATGATATTGCGTTTATATTCATGATAATGCACGATAATACCCGAATAAACTGCTGCCCAAGCCACCCTCTAAAACCACCTGCAACTCCTTACCAGAATGTACGTACATGTAGTAACAGACCGCCGCCCGTAGGGACAGATTATCACCACCGGCGGCGGGACAAGCCTGGGTATAGTGTACGAAATGGAGTAATCAGAATGCTAGATCAAGACCTTCACGTCCGCACCCGCTCTTCTGTGGATATGCCCGCCCTGGTACAGGGGTTGCTGGACGAGTATCGCTCCCTGTGGTGGAGTCTACCTACCCACCTGCCCGACCTGGGCCCTCGCCGAGACGTGCGCCAGCAGGCCGGGTTCGAAAAACAGCTCGACCGCCTGTTGGATGGGCTGGTTTACCAGGTAAAGCACGCCCCTTCCGGCGCCAACCCGCGGCTGCGTGAAGAATTGTACGCCCAGGGTACGGCTTTTGCCATCGCCGCCCTGGGCCTGGAAGAACGCCACATCCAGGCCGTGCGCAAGTACCGCCTGGTGGACGTCAGCGCCTTGTTCGCCCGCCTGGCGCGCAGCTTCGACCCGGCCATCAGCGACGCCGACATCTATCAGGCCAGCCGCAACGTGATGACGATGAACTTCATCCAGCTCTTGCTGGGCCTGCCGGTGGAGATGACCCCCGCCATCTTTGCTTACAGCATGCTCTACCCTTACACCGATAATTACCTCGACGACCCGGGGATCGAGGATGGCACCAAACGAGCCTTCAACCAGCATTTCTACCAGCGCTTGAACGGTGAAATGGTGGCGCCGGCCAACGCCATGGAAAAGATCATCTACGACCTGATCGAGATGATCGAATGGCAGTACGACCGCCGCACGTATCCCCAGGTATACGATAGCCTGCTGGCCATCTACACCGCCCAGGCGCGCAGCCTGGCCCTCTGCCACCCGGGAGCCGCGCCATACGAGCTGGACGTGCTGGGCATCAGCTTCGAGAAAGGCGGCACGTCCGTGCTGGCTGATGGCTACCTGGTAGCCGGCGACCTGACCCCCGAACAGGCCCGCCTGACCTTCGGTTATGGGGCTTTCACCCAGCTGATGGACGATCTGGAAGACACCCGGCCCGACCGGGACAGGGGTTGGCAGACCGTCTTTTCGCAGACGGCCGGGCGCTGGCCGCTGGACGCCCTGACCAGCCGCTGCATGCACTTCGGCGACGTGATGGTCGACCAGATG
>JAAZNB010000098.1 GCA_012798515.1 Chloroflexota bacterium | reverse complement strand
TTGGCGGCCAACGCATGTGGGCAGAGGCCGTTCGCCACGCCCTGGCCGCCCAGGACCTCGAGCTGGCTGCCGGGTGGATCGAACAGTCCTGGCCGGACATGGACGGCAGTTTCCGGGTCGCCGCCTGGTTGGATTGGGCCAAGTCTCTGCCCGAGGAGCTGGTGCGCACCCGGCCGGTGCTCAGCGCCGGGTACGGTTGGGCCTGGTTAGAGAGCGGCCAGCTGCAAGCCGCCCAGGCCCACCTGGACAATGCGGAAAGCTGGCTACACGCTACCGGGGCGCACCCCGCTGCCCGGCCAGACGGGATGGCAGTGGCGGATGAAGCCCAGTTCCAGGCCCTGCCGGCTTCCATTGCCACTGCCCGGGCTTACCTGGCTCAAGCCGCCGGCGACGTTCCCGCCACCATCTGTCATGGCCGGCAAGCGCTCGACCTCATCCCAGGGACGGATTACCTCCAGCGCGGCATCGTGGCCGCCCTCCTGGGCCTGGCTTACTGGGCCCATGGCGACCTGGAACTGGCCCGCCAGACGCTGGCCGGCGGCATGGCCGATATGCAAACGGCCGGCAACATCCTCTACGCCATCCGTGGCACCTATTCACTGGCAGATATCTGCCTGGCGCAGGGCCGCCTTCAGGAGGCCATCGCTGTTTATGAACAATCGCTACAGCTGGCCACACAGCACGGCGACCAGGTTTTGCGGGGTACCGCCGACCTGTACCTGCGCTTGAGTGAGCTGTATTACGAACAAAATAATCCCGGCGCGGCCGGCCAGTATCTGGCGAAGGGCGAACAGCTGGGGGAACACACCGTTTCGCCCCACTGGCAATACCGCCGCCGCCTGGCGCTGGCGCGCGCCCACCAGGCCCAGGGCAACCTGGAAGCAACCCTCGATCTGCTGGAGGAAGCCCAGCGCCTGTACGTGCCCACCCCCGTCCCCGACCTGGCGCCCATCGCCGCCATGCAAGCCCGCCTGTGGATTGCACAGGGCCGCCTGACCCCGGCCCAGGATTGGGCTAACCAGCAGGGTCTTTCAGCCGGCGATGAGCTCAGCTATCGCCGCGAGTTCGAACATATCACCCTGGCCAGGCTGCTGCTTGCCCGCTACCGGGACGCAGGTCGTCCGGGCGACCTGCAAGAAGCCGGCGAGTTGTTGGCCCGGCTTCTGAACGCCGCCGAAGCCGGCCGGCGGTGGGGCAGTCTCATCGAAATCCTGATCCTGCAGGCCCTGGCCTACCAGGCCCGAGGAGACGATTCCCTGGCGCTCCCGCCGCTGCAGCGCGCCCTGGCCCTGGCCGCCCCCCAAGGGTACGTACGCCTGTTCGTAGACGAAGGCCCGCCGGTAGCCCGGATGCTGGCCGAAGCAGCCAGGTTGGAAACAGAACCAGGTTATGTCCATACGCTGTTGGCCGCCTTCGAATCCGCACCTGCGGAGGAAAGTGCCCCCCAAGCGGCGCCCGCCGGGCGGCTGGTGGAGCCCTTGAGCCAGCGCGAGCTGGAGATCCTGCGTCTCATTGCCCAGGGGCTTTCCAATCGCCAGATCGGCGCCCGGCTTTTCCTGGCCCTGCCCACCGTCAAAGGCCATAACCGCAACATCTTTGGCAAGCTTCAGGCCCAAAATCGCACCGAAGCCATTGCTCGGGCGCGCCAGTTAGGCCTGTTGTAGCCCCATTCCCCGCAACCATACCCCCCATCCATACTTTAGTATCTACCCTGCCATACCCCATGGCCGGTATGCTACCCATATCACATGAGATCGGGACTCGTCAGAACAGGTTTCGATTACTTTTCTTTCGAGCCAACCGAATCCAGCTATCTACCGGTGAAAGGGGAAACACATGCAGTCACGCTTATTTTGGATTCTGGCAGTATGTATCGGGGCGGCTCTGTGCATAGGGGGGTTAAGCGCGGCCGTTGGTAGAAATGAAAAAACCGGCGCCGGCGCCATGCGGGCGGACACAGACGAGTATGCCAGGCGCGGCGCCTCGTGGGTAGGAACGCAGGCGCTGACCATCTCAGGAGAAACGCCGCTGGAGATCAGCGTCTGGTACCCGGCTGCGAACGCCGCCGGGCCTGAAGAGACGACCACCTATCCGTATACCCTCAAAATGGGCGACCCGCTGGGCAAGGTAACAATAGCCTCCTATACAGGCCAGGCGATCCCCGGCGGGGCGTATGACCTCAGCCACGGACCCTATCCCCTGGTGATCCTTTCGCCGGGCTTTGCGATCGGGTCTTCCGCCTACGCCTGGCTGGCCGAACACCTGGCCTCGCATGGTCTGGTGGTCATCTCACCCGACCACGCGGAGCGCCTCGACCCGGAGAACGAGCTCTGGCGGGCCACTGTCACACGCCCTCAGGATGTTCTCACAGTCCTGGCTTTTGTGGACGAACAGGCCGGTCCGGGAGGCCAGCTGGAAGGCCTGGTAACCAGCGACCGGGTGGCCGTGATCGGCCATTCCTACGGGGGCTACACGGCATTGGCCGCCGGAGGAGCCCAGTTGGACACCCAGGCCTTCGCAGACCAATGCGAGGCGGCCTATCAGGCGGGCGAGCCTAACCCGTTTCTATGTGATATGCTCCAGCCCCATTGGGCCGACATGGCCGCACTGGCCGGCCTGGATGCCGTCCCCACGGGTCGCTGGCCGGCCTGGGCAGATTCGCGCATCGACGCAGTCGTGTCGATCGCGGGCGATGCGGTCATGTTTGGTCCGGCCGGACTGGCCGGGGTCAACGTGCCGGTCCTGGCCATCGGCGGCACCGCAGACGACGACTCGCCGTACGAGTGGGGCACCTCCCCGGCCTACCAGAACACCACCGGTCCCAGGAAGGTCCGCATTGGCCTGGAGGGCGCCGGGCACATGCTCTTTACCGGTCCCTGTGAACCGGTCCGCTGGTATCTCAAGCCATTATCCGCCGAGTTTTGTTCTGACGCCGGGTGGGACCGGGGCTACGCTCACGACCTGGTCAGGCATTTCACCACTGCATTTTTATTGGCGGAGCTGAAACACGATCCCGCCGCGACGGCCGGGCTGGCCCCGGAAAGGGTCAGCTTTACCGGGGTTACGTACAATGCCCAGGGGTATACAGGGGATGGGAATGGGCAGGGTTTTTAACCCTGGCGCCGGCCATACCCCCAAACAATACTTTAGTATGTAGCCATTAATACCCCAATCCAGATAAACTAACTACGCAAAGGTCGCGCGGCGCCAACACTCCCTTGCGCCCTCAAGAGTAAAGGACGATGACGAACACAGACCATTCCAGCCAAGCTCCAGACCAGCCACTGGTCTACCAGATCCGAATCGAGGGCCACCTTGGGCCCCAATGGCAACCCTGGTTTGGAGAGGTGAACATGACCCAAGAAGAGAACGGCGATACGCTGATCACCTGCCCTGTGGCAGACCAGGCGGCCTTGTTTGGGCTGCTCCGCAAGGTCCGCGACCTGAGTCTGCCCCTGGTATGGGTCATCCGACTTTCACCGCAATGGTCCGAGGACAAAAGGTAAGCAAGGCGCCCTGCCGGCCACCAGTTATTTTCGCTCAAATATGGAGGATAGACACATGAGCACCAACACGTATCCAATCGAATCACCCGCCCTGATGAACCCCAGCCCAGACACGTCCCCTCATAGGATGGCCAGGCTGGCCGGTGTGCTGTACCTGGTCATTATCGTCGCCGGCATCTTTGCCCAGATGTTCGTGCGTTCCAGCCTGATCGTCCCCGGAGACGCCAGTGCAACCGCCCAGAATATCATTGCCTCTGAAGGTCTCCTGCGCCTCAGCATCGCCGGCGATCTGGTCATGATCATGAGTGACATCGCCATCGGCCTGATCTTCTACGTGCTGCTCAAACCGGTCAACAACACCCTGGCTTTGCTGGCTACCTTTTTCCGCCTGGCACAGGCCACGGCCCTGGGAATCAACTTACTCAACCTGTTCTTGGGGATCAAGCTTTTAGGCGGCGCGGGTTTTATGGGCGCCTTCAGCCAGGCCCAGTTGAACGCCCTGGCGCTGACCTTCTTCGAGGCCCATGCCACCGGCTACACGCTCAGCATGGTGTTCTTCGGCCTGAGCATCTTGATCCTGGGTTACCTGGTTTTCAAGTCGGGCTATCTACCCAAGGTCCTGGGTGGGATGCTGGTCGTGGCTGCCTGCGGATATCTGACGGATAGTTTTGCCCAGGTCTTGATGGTCAACTACGCCGATTATGCTTCCATCTTCAGCCTGGTCGTGTTTATGCCGGCATTCATTGCGGAACTGGCCTTTGGCCTATGGCTGCTGGTAAAGGGCGTCAAAGCCCGGCCAGCGACCCAGGCCGTCTGAACCGGCGATTTAACCCAAACTATGACGCTGCCGGCCTGTGCCCGAATTCTTCGGAGCGGGCAGGCCGGCAGCCGGTGGAGGAACGATGTTCGAAAACAATACTGTACCCCATCCCCCCACTGCCCCGGCCCTGGCCGCAGCAGGTGGAACGCAGATGAAAGCCATCCTATGCACCCGGTCTGGCCCGCCAGACGTGCTTCAATTTACCCAGGTCGAAAAGCCAATCCCGCAGGACAATGAAGTCCTGGTCAAGATCCACGCCGCAACCGTCACCGCCGGGGACGTGGTACTGCGCAAGCTCTCCCCCTGGCTGGCGCTGCCCTTACAAATCCTGTTTGGGGTGCAGCGCAAAAAAATTCCCGGCCACGAATTGGCCGGGGAAGTCGTCGCCACGGGCAAAGCCGTGACCCGCTTCCAGGTGGGCGACCAGGTGTTCGGCACCACGACTGACTTGCGCGCCGGCTCATATGCCGAATACATCTGCCTGCCCCAGGACGGGATGCTGACGCCCAAACCACACAACCTGAGCTTTGCAGAAGCCGCGGCCATACCGATAGGAGGGATGACCGCCCTGTACTTCCTCAGTCCCGGCAGCGTCCAACCGGGTCAGAGCGTGCTGGTCTACGGCGCATCCGGCAGCGTGGGCACCTACGCGGTCCAGCTGGCCAAATATTACGGGGCGGACGTCACCGCGGTGTGCAGCCATGCAAATTTTGACCTGGTGGAATCGTTAGGAGCCAACCAGCTGATCGACTATACCCGGGAAGATTTTACCCAAAACGGCCAGACTTACGATCTCATCTTCGACGCCGTGGGCAAGCGCACTTTCCCGCACGTCAAGGATTCCCTCACACCCAATGGGGTCTTTCGCAGTGTAAAATCCACCACCCGCGAAAAGCCAGAGGCCCTGCTGTTTCTCAAGGAACGGGCCGAAGCCGGCCAGTTGAAACCGGTCATCGACCGGCGTTACCCCCTGGAAGCCAGCGTAGAGGCGCACCGCTACGTCGAGACGGGCAGGAAAAAGGGCAACGTCGTCATCACCATAGCCTGAAGCGGCGCAGCGCGGTGGGGCAGATGGAGGGATAGCCTTATGAGTCTGGACCCGGGCGGTCGGGTAAATCCTCGGCAATACTGACCAGGCTGTGCGGCACGCGAATCACCAGCCGCTCGCGCCCGGTCAACACCAGGCCCTGGTCTTCCCACCGGGACAGAATACGGCTGACGGTAAAAAGCGTGGTCCCCGACATCTCAGCCAGGTCCTGGCGGGTGAGCGGCAGGTCGAGCAGGATGCCCTCCTCGGTCTTGCGCCCGGTCTGGCCGGCCAGGCGCAGCACGTTGCGCGCCAGGCGGCGCTCCACGCGCTCGGTGGCCAGCTCGCGGTAACGATTTTGGAACTCACGCACGTGGCCGGCCAGCACCTTCGTGGCGTTCAGCGCCAGGCGTGGAAAGCGCTGCACGAGCGCCAGCAAGGTGGCTTGCGACCAGTAGAGCACCTGGGTAGGCGCCGCAGCCTGGGCCGACACCGGGTACACCACATCTTCCACCAGGCTAATGGCCGCAAAGATCATCCCCGGCGTCAACATCCGCATCAGCACCTGCTGGCCATCCCCCGAAAGCTGGTACAGCTTGACCCGTCCGCGCGCCAACACAAACACACGCTCCGCCGGATCATCCTGGTGAAACACAAAACTACCCTCCTCGAAGGACAGCCATCGCGCCTCGCTCAGGATGGTGACCAAATCGGCCTCCGAGAGGCTATGGAATAGTTCGATCTTTTTAAGCAAGTCAATCTGGGGAGTCGTCATGGAATCACACCATCCGGGTTAATTTTACCCGATTGCGCAGCCAAACAATCCGGATTCGCCCCGGACGGTCCGATCAATATCCGGCGGCTCTTTGCGCCAGCGCAAAGAGCCGCCGGATACATCGTGCTATCCTGGTTAACAAGAGCTGCGACCAGCCGTCACCGGCAGGTCCCATGAGGTGTAATGAACCCGGAGACAAGAATTTATATGGACATGAATGTAGCCGAAACATTGGCCCGATGGCCCGAGGTGATTCCCGTCTTCATCCGGCACCGGATGGCCTGCGTGGGCTGCAATCTGTCCGCCTTCGAAACCCTGGGTGACGCCGCTCGAACCTACGGCCTGCAACCGGAAGCCTTCCTGGAAGAAGTGCACCGCACCATCCGCCCGGTTGCCTGAGACCCATGTAGAAAGGAACACCGACTTTCATGACCACGACTGCCCCCGTTACACTGCTTGAGGACCTGACCCAGGCAGTACAGGCCATCCCCCTGGACAGCATCGTCAGCCGTACGATTTACCGGGATCCCTCCCTGAAAGCGATCGTCTTTGCTTTTGCGCCCGGGCAGGAACTTTCTGAGCACACCGCCGCGGTTCCGGCCATCATTCAGATCCTGGAAGGGGAATGCGATCTCACATTGGGGGAAGATCGCTATGACGCCCGGGTGGGTTTCTGGGTACGCATGCCGGCCGGGCTTCCCCACAGCTTGCTGGCTCGCACGCCCGTCAAGATGTTGCTGTTAATGGTCGCCAGTGGAAAGGAGCCGGAATGATCTCTCGTAGGGGGGAAACCCCCGGTACGGGGGAGACCCCCGAAGAACACTATTGTATCGTCTGTGAACACAGCAGCCAGGAGATCCCGCTGCTGGCCATCGAATACCAGGATCGGCGTTATTGGATCTGCCCGCAACATTTTCCGATCCTGATCCACCATCCAGACCAGTTGGTAGGCAGGCTGCCCGGTGCGGAGAAACTACAGGGACACGCGCATTAGAGGTTTTGCAGACCGGAAGATGCCCGGGCAGATACAACGGTGCGGTCCAATCCAATTTGGGCCGCACCACTTTTTATATGCACTTGGATAACAAAAGATAAGCGTACCCGCCCATCCAAAATTCTTGCCCTGCATTGACGTTATAATTGCTGGTATGGAATCGACTCAATTGAACCCCACGCCCGATCCGGCACGCCAGGAACGGGCTAAACAATACGCCCGGATTTCCCGAAGGATGATGCTGTTCGAGCTGTTCTTCGGGTTTGCTTATCTGCTCCTGTGGCTGACCAGCGGGCTGGCTCTTTCGGCTCGCGGGGCCATCCTGGAGGTCACTCCCAACCCCTGGCTGCAGGTGGCCCTGTACGCCGCCCTGTTTGGCGGGCTGTATTTTGTCATCAACCTGCCGCTGGATTACTACGACAGCTTCGTGCTCCCCCACCGCTTCGACCAGTCCACCCAATCCCTCCGGCAGTGGCTTGCCGACCAGGCCAGGAGCCTGCTGGTGGGTATCCCCATTGCCCTGGTGCTGCTCGAAGTGGTTTACGCCATCCTGCGTGCCGCCCCGACCACCTGGTGGCTGTGGGTAGGGCTGGTACTGCTGGTGTTCAACGTCCTGGCCGCCAACCTGGCGCCGGTTTTGATCGCCCCGCTCTTCTACCGCTTCGAGCCGCTGCAAGAGACCCATCCCGACCTGAGCGAACGGCTGTCCGGCCTGGCAGCCCGCTCCCACACGCGCATTCGCGGGGTGTTCAAGATCGACATGAGCCGGCGCACCAAAGCCGCCAACGCGGCCCTCATGGGCCTGGGCAGCTCACGGCGCATGGTCATCGGCGACACGCTGATCAACGAATTCAGCGGTGACGAGATCGAAACGGTCATGGCCCACGAGCTGGGGCACCAGGTGCACAGCGACATCCCCTTGGGCATCGTCGTCAGCACTCTGGTCACCCTGGTGGGCCTGTTCCTCGCCGACCGCGTCTTGCAGCTGGGGCTGGCCGGCCTGGGCCTGAGCTCGCCGGCCGACGTGGGCGCCATGCCCTTGCTGGCGCTGGCCATCAGCGTCTACGGCCTGCTGACTTCGCCCCTCGAAAACGCCTTCTCCCGCTGGCGTGAGGTACGCGCCGACCAGTATGCCCTGCAGCTCACCGGCAAAGGCCGCGCCTACGCCTCCGCCCTGGTGCGACTGGCCGACCAGAACCTGGCCGAAGCCGACCCAGAACGTTGGGTGGAATGGCTGCTGTACTCTCACCCGCCGCTGTCCAAACGCATCGCCATGGCCGTCGCCGCGGATGCGCCGGCCCCTGGCTCCCACGGCGAGGCATAATTCTCTCCCGGCCTAACCCTATGACAGACATCAACCCACGCACCCCCGTCACCCGGGACCTCTCCGCCCGGGGCATCCCCTTCACGTTTTTCGAACATCCCGGTCCCGTGCACTCCCTGGAACAGGCGGCGCGTGAACGCAACCAGCGCCCGGAACAGGTGGTACGCAGCATCCTCTTCCGCCTGCGCCAGGGCGAGTTCCTGATGGTGCTGGTCGCCGGGCCGGCGCAGATCTCCTGGAAAGCGCTGCGCAGCTACCTGGGCCAGTCGCGCCTGACCCTGGCCAGCGATCAGGAGGTCAAAGACGTGACCGGCTACCTGCCCGGCTCCGTGTCGCCCTTTGGGCTTCCCCAGGCCGTGCGCACCCTGGTAGACCAGAAAATCCTCGCCGAAGAAGTGATTTCCATCGGCTCCGGGCAGCGCGGCACGACCGTCATCCTGAACACCTCCGACCTGCTGCAAGCCTTACAACAGCCCGAGATCGGAGACTTCGTCGAAGCAAGCCAATGAATCCATCCACATACCAATCTTCCCCCCCGCCGGCCATCGCCTATTTCGTCTCTCACCACGGTTTCGGACACGCGGCGCGCGCCTCGGCCATCATGGCTGCCCTGCAACGCCGCGTCCCGGGGCTGGTTTTCCACATTTTCACCCGCACACCCGAATGGTTCTTTGCCGATTCGCTGCGCGGTCCGTTTGTGTATCACCCCCAGGACGTGGACGTGGGCCTGGTGCAGATCGATTCGATGCACGAAGATCTGCCAGCCACCCTTACCCGTTTGTCCCGGCTCTACCCGGTGGATAGCGCCGTGCAGGCGCGCCTGGCCGGCCAGCTCAAGGCCGGCGGCTGCCGCCTGGTACTATGCGACGTCTCCGCCGTGGGCATTGCCGCCGCGGCCCAGGCCGGGCTGCCATCGGTTTTGATCGAGAATTTTACCTGGGATTGGATCTACACCCCCTATCTGCACCACCACCCTGGCTTTGCGCCCTTCATCGAATACCTGTCCGCGGCCTATCGCCGCGCCGGTGCCCGCATCCAGACCCAGCCGGTATGCCAGCCGCTGCCCGAGGCGGATCTGACCTCTTCCCCGGTGAGCCGTGAGCCGCGCAGCTCGCGAGAAGAGACGCGAGCGCAATTGGGGATCGACCCGGCCCGGCCGGTGGTGATGATCACCATGGGCGGCATCCCGGGCCAATACGCCTTCCTCTCCCGCCTGGCAGACGTATCCCAGGTGGCTTTCGTCATCCCCGGCATGGACCCGGCTACTCCGGCCCCGGCCAATGTGGTCCTGCTGCCCCACCATTCGCAGTTCTACCATCCTGACCTGATCCACGCCGCTGACGTCGTGGTGGGCAAGGCCGGCTACAGCACCGTGGCCGAGACCTACCACGCCGGTATCCCTTTCCTCTACCTGGGCCGGCCCAACTTTCGTGAATCCGAACAGATCATCCCCTACATCCGGAACCACATGCCGGTGATGGAGCTGGGAGATGAGGAATTCCACAGCGGTGAGTGGATCGCCCGCCTCCCCCAGGCGTTGACCCTGCCCCGTCGGGCGCATCCGGAAGGCAACGGCGCCGACCAGGTGGCTGCATTTGTGCTGGAACGCTTTCTGTCCGCAGCCGGATAGAACCCGCAGTCCCTGCGAGCCTTCGGGCCCGCCAGAGGGTGTGCCGGTACCCCTGGGCGGCCGTGTCTTTCCCTCCCCCATTTTTGTTTTTGGAAAATGGGGAAGGTGCAGGAGGGGGTGTTTTTTCGCCGCCAGTCCGGCGCCCGGCGTAGGTTGGCTAAAGCGATCTGGCAAACCACGCCCCTCTGTCGCAGAGGATGGCCACCCCGGCGCCCCGGCCGGCCCGCGCCAGAAGCGAAAGCCAACTTTCACGCTCCCAAGCGGACCAACGGGGTATGCCCGAGGCGATGCGGATGAGCCGGTAACCCTGGGCGGCCATGTCTTTCCCTCCCCCATTTTTGTTTTTGGAAAATGGGGGAGGTGCAGGAGGGGGTGTTTTTTCACCGCCGGTCCGGCGCCCGGCGTAGGTTGGCTAAAGCGATCTGGCAAACCACGCCCCTATGCCCGAGGCGACGCGGGCAAGCCGGCATCCCTGGCCAGAAATGTTCGGTCGGGCGTACCCCTACGGGGCATAATAATGGAAGCCCGACCTGCTGAAAGAAAGGAGTTCTGCGGCCTGGGGGAAACCGACCCGGCGGTTCCTCGCCCCCGCGCTCCGCGCCGGGGCGTCCCCGGCCCGCTCCAGCGGGCGTGGCGGCGGCAGGCGGCCCCGCGCCCCGGTCGGCCCGCGCCAGAAGCGAAAGCCAACTTTCACGCTCCCGAGTGGATCACCGGGGTATGCCTGAGGCGATGCGGGTGAGCCGGCACCCTTTGCCGGCCATGTTCGGTCGGGCGTACCCCTACGGGGCATAATAATGGTAGCCCGACCTGCTAATTATTAAATGGGGAAAATGGTGCCCGGGTCGGTGGAAAGGACTTCGGCGGCTACCTGGCCCCGGCTTAGCTCGACCAGGTCA
>JAAZNB010000611.1 GCA_012798515.1 Chloroflexota bacterium | reverse complement strand
GTTCCTGGTGCAGGCGCTCTGCGCCGCACCGGCAGACGGGCGCTCAGCGCCCATGACGGTCGGGAAAGCGTCCTGGCCAGGGGGAAAGGCGCCGGAGCGCCGGGGAGCGGGCCCACACGCAGAGCGTATGGGCCAGGGAAGAGGGAAATTCCTGGTGCAGGCGCTCTGCGCCCGTGACGGTCGGGAAGGCGCCCTGGCCAGGGGGAAAGGCGCCGGAGCGCCGGGGGACGGGCCCACACGCAGAGCGTATGGGCCAGGGAGGAGGTCGGGAAGGCGCTCTGGCCAGGGGGAACGGCGCCGGAGCGCCGGGGAGCGGGCCCACACGCGGAGCGTATGGGCCGGGGAAGAGGGAAGTTCCTGGTGCAGGCGCTCTGCGCCCATGACGGTCGGGAAGGCGCCCTGGCCGCCCCGTCTTCTACTGCAATTGGCCTCCCTGCGGTGGCAGGGAGGCGCAAGGGTTGATACAATAGACCCAACCTCCCCGGCCGCGGATTATGGCGGCGAGAGGAACACGGGGAATCGATATCATAGGGAGTTTCTTTGCGATGAACGTGCTTTCCAACGTGGTATACGGCAATTCACTCTGGCAGTGGGGGGTGGGGCTGCTGGTCATGATCTTCACCTTCGCGGCCTTGAAGCTCATCCTGGGCCTGGCCGGCCAGCGCCTGCAAAAAATCTCGCAGCGCACGGCCACCACCCTGGACGATTTCTTCATCACCCTGCTGAGGAATACCAAGAACACCTTTCTGATCATCCTGTCCATCAACGTTGGCATCCAGTGGCTGATCCTGCCCCAGGCGGCCAACGACCTGCTGCGCGTGCTGACCATCATCGCCGCGGTGATCCAGGTGGGCTTCTGGCTGAATGAGCTGGTCGACTACCTGGTCAAAGAGCGCGTGCAGCGCAATGGCGGTGACAACAGCCAGGCGACGACCTTGAACGCCCTCAACCTGGTGGGCAAGACGGTCATCTGGTCGGTGATCCTGCTGGTGGCGTTGGACAATATCCCCGGGGTCAACGTCACCACCCTGATCGCCAGCCTGGGGGTCACCGGCATCGCCGTCGGCCTGGCGGTGCAGAACATCCTCAGCGACCTGTTCGCCTCGCTGTCCATTGCCCTGGACAAGCCCTTCGTGATCGGGGATTTCATCATCGTGGGTGAATTCATGGGCACGGTCGAGCACATCGGGTTGAAGAGCACCCGCGTACGCAGCCTGTCCGGCGAGCAGCTGGTCTTTTCCAATTCCGACCTGCTCAACAGCCGCATCCGCAACTACAAGCGCATGGTCACCCGGCGCATCGTCTTCACGGTGAGCGCTTCGTACAACACGCCCCAGGAGAAGCTGGCCGAGATCCCCGGCATGCTGCGCGAGATCATCGAAGGGCTGGAGAAAGCCACTTTCGACCGGGCGCACCTCAAGACGTTCGGGGCGGTGGGCGTGGATTACGAAGTGGTCTACATCGTCCAGGACAGCGATTACAACCTGTACATGGACTTGCAGCAGGCCATCAACCTGGAGATCTACCGGCGCTTCAGCCAGAACGGGATCGAGTTCCCCGACCCGCTGCCGGCCGCCTGGACGTTGAAGACGGATTGATCCGGGCCGTTCCAGGGCCTGGTCCAGCGCAAGAGAAAGTCATTTTCTTCACGGCAGTTTCCCCGGCTCAAGACGAATACAGCTGTGCCTGGAGCGCCTCGATCACCTTGGCGGTGATGGCTTCGGCCAGGTAACGCCGGTAGGCGGGCAGGGTCATCAGGCCCCACGAGCGGTCCGTGGTGTCGATGCTGATGTGCATCTGGATCACCGGGACGCCGGGGCTGGTGAAATGGTTCGCGCCCGGCTGGACGAAGGAGACATCCCCCAGGGTGGAAAAGGCGGCGCTGGTGTGCACGGTCGCCCGGGAGGACACCGGCGTCCAGTGGATTTCTTCGGGCTCGACGGTGACCGCCAGCAGCGGGGTCCCGCTCACGGCTTCGAGCTGTTCGGGTTGCAGCGAGACGACCGGGCCCATGCCGGGCAGCTCGGCCAGCCGGCGGGTGAGCGCCGCCGCCAGTGGCTGCGCCAGCGCCGGGCCGGGAGCGACTACCAGGCTGACGTTGGGGCCCAGCAGGTTCCGGGTGCTTTCCTCTGAGGGGGAGGCCGCCGAGGCGGTGATGGTGTTTTGCAGTGTCTGGCTGTGCATGGCGCGGGCGTCCAGCAGCAGGAATCCCCCCGCCAGCAGGGCCACCCCGGCCAGGATCGCCACGATCCAGGTTGTTTTCATGATTTTCCCTCCGTTGGAGGGGATTGTACCATGAAGGCTGGCCGCTCTGCGGCCGGGGGGCCCGGGCCGGAAGCGAAAGCCAACTTTCACGCGCCCGCGCGGATCAATGGGGTATGGCTGAGGCG
>JAAZNB010000610.1 GCA_012798515.1 Chloroflexota bacterium | reverse complement strand
TCGGCCCTGGACATCTACCGCCTGGACGCGGACGCCATTCCTCCCACCCCTACCGTCACCCCCACTCCCACGCGCACCATCCCCGGCGTGACCCTGCCGCCCACCCGGGCCACCCCCGTCCCCGGCGGCTGAGCCGGGCGGCGTGCACGTTCCTGGCGGGTTTTTAGCCGGCCGGGCTTCCATATCATACCCCGGTAGGGGTACGCCCGACCCACCTCTATTAGCAGGTCGGGCTTCCATGCCCGACCGAACACGGCCAGCCAGGGACGTCGGCTGCCCCGCATCGTCTCAGGCATGCCCCCATTGATCCGCGCAGGAGCGTGAAAGTTGGCTTTCGCTCCGGGCGCGGGCCGGCCGGGGCGCGGGGGTGGCCTGCCTCCGCCACGGAGGGACGCGATTTGCCGGACCGCTCTAGCCAACCTACGCCGGGTCGGTCTCCCCACCTTTATTAGCAGGTCGGGCTTCCAAAGTGCCCCGGTAGGGGTACGCCCGACCCACCTCTATTAGCAGGTCGGGCTTCCATGCCCGACCGAACACGGCCGGCCAGGAACGCCGGCTCACCCGCACCGCCTCAGGCATGCCCCCATTGATCCGCGCAGGAGCGTGAAAGTTGGCTTTCGCTCCGGGTGCGGGCCGGCCGGGACGCGGGGGTGGCTTACCCGCACCGCCTCAGGCACACCCCCAGAAATCAATGGCTTCACACACTCTGTGCGGAGACTTGTTATTAATTTCCCCTTGACATTTCTCGGGTTCTAAAATAGAATATCAGTTCTAGTGCACCGGATTGTTTTTCAGGTAAAATGAAAGAATCCGGGCACCTTAACAGCGTGTCCATTGGCGACAGGATTGCAGACTGACTCGATTGAAACGAATTTGGAATCGCCATTGAAAGGATAGAATCTATGTCATTCCACACCATCATCTTAGTGGGCAACTTGGGACGAGATCCGGAGATGCGTTATACCCCCAGCGGGCAGGCCGTCACCAGCTTCTCCGTTGCCACCAACCGCCAGTACACTGGTTCGAACGGCCAACCGGTCAAAGAGACCATCTGGTTCCGGGTCTCCGCGTGGGGGAAACTGGCCGAAACGTGCAACAATTACCTGCGCAAAGGCAGCAAGGTGTTGATCGAAGGCCGCCTGACGGCCGATTCCGCCACCGGCGGGCCGCGTATCTGGAATCGCCAGGATGGCACGCCGGCCTCGTCGTTCGAAGTCAGCGCCAGCACGGTGCGCTTCCTCACCTCGCGTGGTGAAGGTGAAGGCGGAATGGGCGAAGACATGGGCGAAACACCCATGAGCGAAGACGACATTCCCTTCTAGCCCATGCTTATGGAGAACATTAACGCTGTAGCCGATCAGGCCCACCAGGTTTTCGAGGCCCGCACGCGGGCGCGGGACCAGGCGCTGCTGCAAGCGCGGCAGCTCACCCGTCACGCCGCCAACGCCATCCGAGCCATCCACCGTACCGAGATCGACCTGGCCAACGAACACCTGGCCCAGGCCCGGCTTCTGGTGGAATCTTTGACCGATAATCTCATCCACCAGTTCCCGGATCTGTTCTACGCCGGTTATACCCAGGATGCCATCAAGGAATTTGCCGAGGCCAGCATCACCTGCGCCCTCATCCAGGACCTGCCCCTGCCGATGCCGGAAGAGCTGGGCCTGGAGAACAGGTACGCCACCTACCTGAACGGCCTGGCCGAAGTGGTGGGTGAACTGCGCCGGCGCTGCCTGGACATCCTCCGCCAGGGGTATTCGCAGGAGGCCGAGCGTTTGCTGACCTGCATGGACGAGATCTACACCCTGCTGGTCACCATGGATTACCCGGACGCCATCACCAACGGCTTGCGCCGCCAGACCGACCTGGCGCGCGGCATCGTGGAGCGCACACGTGGCGACCTGACCATCAGCCTGCGCGAAGAGCAGCTGAAGATCAACCTGGAAAAGTTCATGGAACGCCTGGACCGCCAGGGATCGAACGATGCGGATCATCCGGGCGTCTGAGATCGGCGTTTACCTGTATTGCCGGCGTTCCTGGTGGTACCAGCTGCAAGGGGTGGTTTCCCAAAACCAATCTGAGCTGGCCGCCGGCAGCGCTTTCCACCGCAGCCACGGGGGGAAGGTATTCTTGAGCCAGCTGCTGCGCCTGGCAGGTTGGCTCGTGCTGTTAGCGGCGGTGGTGTTGATCGCCGTGGGATTGACGTTGCAATGGCTGTACTGAACTACCCTGGCCGGGCCGCTGAGGTCCGGCCATGATTATTCTCGGCCTGTTGTGCGCCCTGGCCGCCCTTTTCTTACTGTGGCAGGCCGGCCGCCAGCGCAAATCCGCC
Organism: Chloroflexota bacterium; assembly: GCA_012798515.1. GTDB lineage: Bacteria > Chloroflexota > Anaerolineae > Anaerolineales > Anaerolineaceae > JAAZNB01. Next base: position 239 of record JAAZNB010000610.1, on the reverse strand, counting down.
GGGATGCCGGCCGGCCGGGTCATCTACAGCGACACCGGGCGGTGGGGCGCCGTGGAAAAGCCCTTCTTCGCCCCCCTGTATGGCCTGACCGGCAAGCCGGATTACCTGGTCGAGCAGGACGGGGTGTCGATCCCGGTCGAGGTGAAGAGCGCCTGGGCGCCTTCGCTGCCCTACGACAGCCATATCTACCAGCTGGCGGCGTACTGCCTGCTGGTGCACCAGGAGACCGGCCGGCGCCC
>JAAZNB010000097.1 GCA_012798515.1 Chloroflexota bacterium | reverse complement strand
CACGAGCACAGCGAAGAAATCGAATCTCTGCTGGCCATCCAGAAAGAGTCTCAGTCGGTCATCCAGCAGCTGCAGCAGGAAAACGAACAGCTCAAATCTGAAAAGAATGCCACCAAGTCCGCCGGTGGATTGTTCGAACAGGTGGCCGTATCCACCCAGACCGAGAATGAGCTGCACCTGGCCCTGGAAGAGATATCCCGCCTGCAAAACTCGCTCAAAAGCGCCGACGAGCGAATCGAGGCCTTACAGTCTTCCCAGGCGCAGGCTGAAAAAATCGTCCCGGTCACGCCGCCGGCCGCAGCGCCGGTGAGCGACCTGGTCCAGGATTTACGCCAGCCGCTCTCTTCTGTGATCGGCTACACCGATCTGCTGATGTCCGAATCAGTCGGTATCCTGGGGGCGCTGCAACGCAAATTCATGGAGCGTATCAAGAAGGCCAGCGAACAGATGCTGGCCCAGATCGACGCCAGGTTGCAGGAACTGCCCGGGGACAATAACACCCCCGGCCAGCAGGTATCGCTGGTCGATTTGAACCAGGTCATCGATCAGGTGGTCTCTGAAACCAGCTCTTCCCTGCGGGAAAAAGACATTTCCCTGCGCCTGGATCTGCCGGACGAACTGCCCAGTATCTACAGCGAACGCGACCCGCTCGAACAGATTTTTATCCACCTCATCCAGAATGCCGGCATGGCCACCCAACAGGAAGGCACCATCACCCTGCGCGCCCGGGTCGACAAGGTCACTGCAGAGCAGCCCGATCAAGATTTCCTGGTGTTACAAATTACCGATAGCGGCGGGGGAATCTCGCCCGAAGACCTGCCCAAAGTCTTCTCCAGCGGCGACCAGGACCAGGCCGGGCCAATCCAGGGCCTGGGTAATGAAGGGGTCGGGCTGACGGTCGCCAAGACGCTCATCGAGGCCCAGGGCGGGCGCATCTGGGTCGACAGCGAACCGGGAACGTCGACCACCTTCAGCCTGATCATCCCGGTGCGCGTCAACGAGGAGCCGGTCAGCAGTGAATCTTAACCATCCGGTTTTTAAAATCTTGGGCAGTCTGCTGGCAGCCTTCGCAACCGGCCTGTTCGTGCTCGGCGCCGTTTCAATGGGCTTGGCCGAGGGAGGATTGAGCGGCGCCTCAGCCGCCCTGCCCAGCCCAAGCGCGACGGCCACCGCCACCAGCGGCTTGCAGGCCAACACGCCTTTTGCCGTGACCGTGACGATCATGGCCACCTCGACGGCTACAGCCACGGAATGTCCTCACCCGGCGGATTGGTACGCCTATACCATCCAGAACGGTGATACGGTCAACTCCCTGGCCGAGAAACACAACACCGGCGCCGACCAAATCCTCGCCAATAACTGCCTGGTCAACAGCGCCCTGGCTCCTGGCATGCAGTTATTCCTGCCCACCGGTCGCACGCCGACGGCTACGTTCACCATCCCCGCCACTGCCACGAGCGGGGTCACCATCAAGACCGTCACCCCTATCCCCTGCGGCCCACCTTTCGGATGGATCCCTTACACCATTCAGGCCGGGGATACTTTATTCAAAATCAGCGTGGCCTACGGGATCAACGTCAGCCAGTTACAACAGGCCAACTGCCTGTACGGCTCCACGTACATCATGGCGGGCTCGACACTGTACGTGCCCAACGTGCCCACGCGCACGCCCCAAACGACCTCGACCCTTACCCCCACCCTAACGCAGACCGCCAGCCAGGTCCCCCCGACGAACACGTCTGTGCCCATCAGCACTGACACGCCCGTCCCCACAGACACACCTGTGCCCTCGCCGACTTTCACCACCGTCCCCACCGAGACGGCCACGGATGTCCCGACCGCCACAGAGACGACAAGCGGCGGGTAATTCCGTACGGCGCGGGCGGCGGATGGTATGCGTAAAAGTGTCGGGGTTGTACTGCTTGTTTTTACGCTGATCTTGGGTTGTACTGCGTCCCCCCAAACCTCCCTGGCGCCGGCCGGGCAAGCCGTCTCGTCCCGCCGCATCGTCACCGCGGATCCCAACGCCAGCGCAACGCCGACGCCTTTCCAACCGGCGCCCCCCACCGCCACAGTGACGGCTTCGGCCACGCCCGAGGTCACCGCGACCCTACCCCCAACCGAAGAACTCTATACGCCCACCCCCACCGGCCTGGGGACCCTGCAAATGCCGGAAGGCATTACCACCATCGCTTTGCTCGGATCGGATGAGCGCCAGGGGGGAGGCTTTCGCACCGACGTGATCCTCCTGCTCATCCTCAACCCCGAACAAAAGACGGCCAGCCTGGTGTCTTTCCCCCGCGATCTATACGTCACCTTGCCCTATTGGGGCATGAACCGCATCAACACGGCCTTTATCTACGGTGGATTCCAGATGTTTGCCGACACCATGGAATATAACTTCGGTATCCGCCCCCAGCATTACATCCTGACCAATTTCAACGGTTTTACCAGCATCATCGACTCCCTGGGGGGGATCGACGTCGATGCCGCCTTGAACCTGAACGACAAATGCGACCTGCCCCAAAACGAGGCGGGGTATTGTTCTGCCGGTCCCGGGCTGGTGCACATGGACGGCCCCACGGCCCTATGGTACGTGCGCTCGCGCTATTCCACCAGCGACTTCGACCGCACCCGCCGCGCCCAGGAAGCTATCGCCGCCCTGTTTAAATCCCTGTTGAGCGTCAATGCCATCGAACGCGCCCCCGAAATCTACGCCCAATACCGTAGCAGCGTGGAGACTGACCTGTCTCTGGACGATATCCTCCCCGCGGCTTCGCTGGCTGTGCAAATCGGCCAGCCCGAGAACATCCACCACTACCTGATCACCCCCGCCGAAGCTTACCCCTCCTATGCCGAAAACGGCGCCCAAGTCCTCATCCCCAATTACGAGGCCATCCGCCAGATCATCCTGCGCGCCAGTATGGGGCAATAATCACGCCATAAAACCGGCGTTTCGCCCCCGTTCCTGGCTTCGAGAGTCCTTGTAACCACATTCAATCCTATTTGACATCTACAAAAAAATCAGGTACACTTTAAATGCAAGGCTATGCGAAAATGTCTTGTACCAGGGAGAAGCTATGCCGTCAGAATCCGGACCCAATAATGCTCACATCAATGCTCAGACCTCCATGGCCCCGGCAATCAAGGCCTGGGAGATCTATCTGCATGACCAGGGTCGTTCACTGTATACGGTCAAGGCTTTTACAGGCGATCTGAATCTCCTGGCTTCTTTTCTCCCGCCCGATCGCTCCATCGGAGCAATTACCACCAACGACCTCAATCATTTCCTGAACTGGCTCCAGAACGGCCGTGGCGTCCCATGCAGCCCCAAAAGCCTTGCCCGGCGCATTACCTCGATCAAGGCTTTTTTTCGCTGGCTGCACAAAAATGCGGCCATCCTGGTGGACCCGGCGGAGAAAGTACTGCAGCAATCGGTCATCAGCCCCCTTCCCCAGGTACTTACCACCGAAGAAGAGCAGGCCGTGGTCGAGGCTGCCATGAGCAAGCGCAGCGCCAAGAAAGCCGACGCCCGCCCCTACACCCTGTTGACCCTGTTACTCACCACCGGGATCAAAAAGGGTGAATGTCTGGCCATCGCCAAGAACCACATCGATCTGGATGCTCCCGGCGGTCCGATCCTGTTCATTCGCTATCCCAATCCCAACAGTCGCTATAAAGAACGCAAAATCTCCCTCCCGGGAGATTGGGTCCACAGCTACCAAGAATACGTGGAGCAATACCAGCCGGTGGACAAAGTGTTCGCCTGGTCTCCACGCCGCCTGGAATATCTCCTCGAAGACATCGGCCAGGATGCCGGTTTGAGCAAACACTTATCCTTCGACATGTGCCGCTGGACCTGCGCCCTCAACGACTGGCGCTCCGACCTGGACCGGGACACAATTCGCCAGAAACTGGGTATTTCCAAGATCCAGTGGCGTGAAATCAGTCTGAAACTGCGCCAGCTGGCGGGCGAACCGGTCGAGACGGATTCTCAAGCCTGAGATGTAAGATCCGTCGAGAATTGTCTTGCAGCCGGCAGAAATGAGCCGGCCGGAAACCAGGTAACCAGGCAATTTCATCCCCAGACATCAACAATGGCCACAGCTCTCGCGCTCTTCTGGGTAAACCGCTATTGATCCAGAAGTCGGAGAGCTTGGTGGTCTTTCCATCAAGGCCCAACGGTGCAAAACGGTCCCCCGCTTTGCGGGTCCGTAAATACAGCGCAGCATCCAGGGCGTCTGCATCCAACCAGGTTTCATACGAATTCGCGGCGCGCAGGGCGGCCCGAGAAGACGGGCGGTCGGACGAGATTTCGCTATACAGGCGCCAGCCATTATCCAGGACCGTTTCACCCGGGATGGCCACCGGGATGAGACTCCCCGGGGGCAGGCCCGGCCAGCCGGCCTCCAGGGCATCTGGCGCCTGATCGTAAAGGATGATCTTATCCTTCTCCAGGACCAGGGTCATATTTTGCACCAGGTCCACGGCCGCACCGGTGCGGCCGTGGTGGAGGAAAGCCAGCCCCCGTTCCATAGCCGAAAAGTCAAGGTCGCGCAACCGGGGACACAATTTGAAGGCCGCCATGCGTATCAGGCGGCGCTGCAGCGCCACGGGCAGGGCGCGCAAGGCCGGCAAGGAAAACTGGACCGAGTGGGCACCCTCCTGCACCACGCAGCGCCGGTAACTCTCGGAAGCCTGCCAGACCATGTAGTCTTCGTCTGCGGCCAGCGCAGCAGACATGTGCAACAGCAGCCCTTTGATATTGGGCTGGTAGCTTTCCAGATAGGGGATCAGTTCGTGGCGAATCCGGTTACGAAAGAAACTGGGGTCGGCGTTACTGGGGTCTACCCGAGGAGACAGGCCGTTCTCCAGGCAGTACTGCTCCGTTTCTTCCCGCCGGAAACTTAACAACGGCCGCAACAACGGGATGTGCGCGTCCCAGGCATGCTCCCGGGTGACGGGCTGCATACCTTTCAATCCCGCCAGGGCGGCGCCGCGCAGCAGGTGCATCAAGACCGTCTCCACCTGGTCGTCGGCGGTGTGACCCACGGCCACGGCGGCGGCCTTCCACCGGCGGGCCGTTTCGAAAAGGAAATCGTAGCGCATCTCGCGGGCCGCTTCTTCGATCGATTGGCGCTCGCGGCGGGCTTTTTGCGCCACCGGCCCACCGCCCAACTCGAACGCCAGGCCCAGCTGCCGGGCACAGGCACGCACAAAATCGGCGTCCTGAGACGAAGTGGGGCGCAGGCGGTGATCGAAATGGGCCACCACCACCTGCATGCCGGAGCGCGCCAGCAGGTGCATGAGGGTCAGGCTGTCGGCCCCGCCGGACACTCCGGCGACCACGGTCTGGCCGGCGGCCAACCCATATTCTTGAAAGGGGATAATGTAGCCCGGATCCATTATTACCATTATACAGACATCCTACAACCAAATCATAACCAAGTCTTGTAGAGTGTTATACAATATGCTAGACTGACATTAGCAATACATGGGAAAGGGCCGAACATGGTAGATAAAGTACTCATTGTCGATGATGATGTAGAAACCTTGCGACTGGTGGGATTGATGCTTCAAAGGCAAGGGTACCAGATCATTGCAGCTAATAACGGCAATCAGGCGCTGACTCTTGCCCAAAGCGAACAACCCGATCTAATCGTCCTGGACGTGATGATGCCCGACATGGACGGGTTCCAGGTCACCCGGCAGCTGCGCACCATTACGCGCACATCCAGGACGCCCATCCTCATGTTTACCGCCAAAACCCAGGTAGACGATAAGGTGACCGGCTATGACGCCGGCGTGGATGATTATCTCACCAAACCCGTCCACCCGGCCGAACTGGTGGCCCACGTCAAATCCCTGCTGGCCCGCCGGCGGCCACCCGAAGAATCCCCGGCCCAAAAAGGCTACGTAATCGGCGTCATAGCCCCCAAAGGCGGCCTGGGCGTCTCCAGCCTGGCGCTGAACCTGGCCATCAGCTATTCCAGCCAGACCAAGTCCGAAGTCGTTGCCGCAGAGCTGCGGCCCGGCCAGGGCACCTGGGCCATCGATCTCGGCTTTCCCGATGCCGACGGCCTGAAACGCCTGTTGAGCATGCCTGCCAACGAGATTCATCCCGAGACGGTCGAGAACGAGCTGGTTCGCCCGCCCTATGGCAGCGTTCGTCTGCTGTTGGCCAACAACCAGCTGGACAGTACCGGGCTGAACTGTGCCTCGGACCAGTTCGAAGCCATCATCAAATCGCTGCAGACTCTCTCCCCGCTTATCCTGCTGGATATCGGCGCCAATCACCTTCCCGGCATCGACCAGGTCGTTTCCCAATGCGACCATCTCCTGCTGATCACAGATCCATTCCCGGCCACGGTCGAACGTACTCGTGTCCTGTTGGAGGAGCTGGGGACGCATTCGTTCAGTAAGTCGAAGTTAATCAACCTGGTGATCGTCAATCGAGTTCGCTCAGACATCCAGCTCTCGGTGCACCAGGTCCAGGAGAAACTGGGGCATCAAATTACCCAGGTCATTCCGCCGGCCCCCGAGCTGGCTTACCAGGCGGCCCTGCACAACACCCCGCTGGTGATCGTGCAGCCCGAAGGGCTGGTCGCCCAGCAATACAACCGGCTGGCCAACTTCATCGATGAACGCGTCAAGAAATGAGCAGCGCGAGCCAGTACGAGATCCAAAACATCGCTGATCTTCTGGCCAATGCCCGGCATGCCGTCGTCCTGACCGGGGCCGGTTTCTCGACTCCCTCTGGTATTCCGGATTTTCGCTCTCAAAATACCGGCCTGTGGTCGCGCAGCGATCCCATGGAAGTAGCCTCGCTAACGGCCTTCCGTTTTCACCCCGACAAATTCTTCAACTGGTTGCATCCTCTGGCGCAAAGCATCTGGCAGGCTCACCCCAACCCGGGCCACTACGCCCT
>JAAZNB010000096.1 GCA_012798515.1 Chloroflexota bacterium | reverse complement strand
CCTCCAGCGCCGCCCCCTCGGGCAGGAGTTCATTCGCCGTGCGCAGCAAGGCAGAGTTATAGGAATCCCTGCGCAAGCTGCCCGATAAACCAAGAATATTGACTTGACTTGCCATTTCCTTCACCTCTCATCGGTGTGGTCTGCGATATTCAATCCTTGGCGCGGTTACGCCGGAAGGTTCCAGCTCACCGCGCTGTAGATTGCGTGAAGAAACCGGCTGGGACGCTCAGCCAGTTTGCGTGTGTTGCTCAACCCGGCCTGGGTAGTGAGCGTTTCCCATTGGGAATAAGTAAACGGGTAAGGTACCCACTGGTTGCCCTGCCCGGCGTCGTACTCGACCAACAAGAACCGCCCGCCAGGTTTGAGATAAGACTTAATGTGCAGCAAGGCCCGTAACTTTTCGTCATCGGGCACGAAGTGCAGCGCGTTGGCGATCACCAGGCCATCCAGCCGGGGAAGCTGCATGGGGGCCGTAAAGTCACCCCGTATAAGGTGCACCTTCCGCTGTGGATAACGCGCCGTAAAGGCTTGTTGCTGGCGGCGTAAAACCAGGGGATTACGATCAAGCGAGTAAATTTCCGCTTGCGGGTCGAGCAGTTCGGCTAAAGCCAGGGTAAAAGCCCCTTCACCGGAGCCCAGGTCCGCCCACGTCCCCGTGGGGGACTGCCCATCCACAAAAACTCCCTCTCTTAATAAATCAACATGATCCCGGTGGTCCATCCCCAACCACTCCGTGGCCATTCCGCGTCAAAATTTCCGTACCACAGAACCGGTAAAATTTGGAAATGCAGCCGGCGGATCTCAACAGCCGGGCGTGGCCTCGCTTTATCTTCGTGTTATCCGGCGGTTCTCGACCGGCACAGGCACCGGCACCGGGCGAACCGGCCGTCCACCGGCCAACGTGTCCAGCGCGTTCAACAATGCCTGCGCTGCCGCCGCCAGGCGCGCCCGCACACCGTTACGTTTGTGTACTTTCTTTTGCTTCGATTCAGGCATGCTTCCTCCTGATATGCTTAATCCTGGCCTCGAAATCCCGGATTGCTGTTGACAGCCCAACAACGATCGTTGGATAGCTTTTCGAGCGATTTGAGGGCTTCCTGGTGCGCCTTGATATCGTGGGGATCTTCCGCCTGGCCGATCGGTGACCTTCCATACCGGTTTTTTTCGCCCCGCCAGCGTACGCTTTGACCTCAAATGGTTTGATATCGAGATTATACTAATTACGAGACCATTAGTCAAATTAATGAATGCTGAGAATCTGGGGCTGAAAGATCCATCTTCCTCACCCACCGGGACGGGCATTGCCCAGGCCATTCCGGGCGGAGGCGCCCGGAATGGCCTGAACCTGGTAATTTCTCCCAGGTTTGAACCCCCCTGGCACGGGGGGCGCGCTCGTCTTACGGCAGGCAGTCCAGGGTGAAATTGATCTGGTTGAAAGCCTGGTGATTGGGATTGTCGATGTACACGCGCTGCCACCCGGAGTAATCTGCGCCCAGGTCCCAGGTCGTGGTCACCGTTTGCGTGCCGGCCGAACTAAACTCCAGGCTTTGGGTCGGTCCCACCGCCCCGTCGCTGCGTTCCCAACGATAGGTCACCGTCCCGGCCGTCGAAGTGGTAATCGCTGCGCTAAAGGTAAAGCGGAAGGGGTTGCTCGCGTCGCAGGTGGTCTGGATGTTGGCCGGGCTGACCGACCCGTTGACCGAGGTCACGGCAAAGAAGTTCGAGGTAGCCGTCACCGAAGGCGTGGTCGTCCCGGCCACGGTGATCTTGACCCAAAAAGCCACGCTGGCGTTGGCGCCTATGCCAAAGCGCGCCCCACTGGCGTTCTGAAGCTTCCAGAAGCCCTGATAGCTGCCCGGGGTCGCCGGGGCCTTCAAGGTGACCGAAAGGTCCACCGTTTGTCCCGGGCTGACGTTGCCGGTGAAGGACACGGCCGAAGCGCCTTCCATCACCGCCCCAGAATCGAACACCAGCTTGTAATTGCTGTTCCAGGTACACGAGCCGCTGTTCTTCAGCCGCCAGGTCTTCACAAAAGAGGTCCCCGGGGCAAACACGGTGCCGTCATCCACCGTGATATCGTCCACAAATTCGGCCCGGTCGCAGGGCACGGCCACCGCCGTGGGCGGCACGCTGGTCGCCGTAGCCTGGGGCGCGCTGGTAGCAGTCGCCGGCGGCAGGGTGACCGTGCTGGCGGGCGGCGTCGTGGTGCCGTTCACTGCCAGCTGAGTGCCCAACGCGGCCACTGTTTGAGCGATCTCGGTATTAGCCGCATCGGCCAATGACGTCGGCGTACGCCGGGCCGTGGGCAAGTTACAGGCGCTTAACAGCAATAACAAGATCGAAGAACAATAAAACCATTTAAAATGCGGGCGCATTTGATCCTCCTTGGCCAAAATCAAAACAAACGTGCTTTACAGCGTCATTCTATGAATGGGAGCGCCTGCCGGCCCTTCCAGGCCGGCAATACACCCCGTCCCTCACCACCGGTGAACACAGCGGGTGTGCATGCGGAACACAATCATAGACGATCAGGGCGAGCAGAAGGTTCCTTAACGCCAGAAGCTGCACCTCCGACCACGTACCGCCGGGCCCAGGTAAGAATGATAAGCGGTGGGCGCCCACGCGGAGCGCCCACCGGCCAAACGAACATCACCAGAGACAACGGATGCAGCCGGGTCGAACGGCTAGTTGGTCACCCGGACAGTGAAGGTCATGCTGCAAATCGTCGAGCTGCCCGACACCAGTGCCCAGGAGGTACTGTAGGTCCCCACCGAGGAAGGCGCCACCATGTCCCGGACGAAGTCGATCGAGTCGCCCGAAGCCACGTCGGTCCACAGGTCTACCGCGTCATCTCCCTCGTGCATCTTGGTGCCGCCAATGTAACGGAAGTCCATGCTGGCGTCATCCCAGGCGTCCGTACCGGTGTTTTTCAACGTCCAGCGGCCATCAAAGGAAGCGTTGGGCAGGAACTCGGAGTAGTTGGTAGGACCAACCAGTGTGACACTGCAACCCAGGCCGGAGGTGGTGGTTACCGTGGTAGTGGGCACGCCTGTGCCGCCCACGACAATTTTCACCCAAAATGCCGTACCGGCGTTGGCGCCGATACCAAAGCGAGCCCCACTGGCATTTTGCAGCTTCCAGAAGCCCTGGTAGGTACCCGTAGAAGCCGGCGCCACCAGGGTTACTGACAGGTCAACCGTCTGTCCCGGGGCCACGGTACCCGGCAAACCGACCGCCGTCGGGCCGCCCATGGCATTGCCGCTATCGAAGACCAGCTGGTAACTGCTGGTCCAGGTGCACGACCCGGTGTTCTGTAGCCGCCAGGTCTTGACGAAGGTACTGCCGGGAGAAAACACAGTGTTGTCCCCCACGGTCACGTCGGAAACAAAACCGGCCCGGTCACATGGCACGGGCACAGCCGTGGCAGGGATCGCGGTGGGCGCCAGGCTGGCCACCGAAGTGATCGGGATATTGGTGCTGGTCACAATTGCCCCGGAGGTGTTGGTTGGAACGGCCGTGGCTTGCGCCGGCAGGGTCTCTGTCGGCGTTTCGCTCATCTGCGACGCAGTCGCCGTCACCACCATCGGGGTCTGGGTCGGCTCCACTACCGCCAGCTTGGTGCTAAGCGCTACGACGGTCTGCGCTGCAGCCGTGTTGAGCACGTCGACCTCGCTCGTGGGGGTGGTTTGTTCCCCCGCGGGCATGTTACATGCGCTGAGCATCAGCATTAAGACAAGAAATACTTGGAACGAAACCAGGCGTTTGTGCATAGGTGTTCTCCTTTTGTGGTCAGGCAGCCAGCTTGTACAATTTCAATTATATTTCAGAAAAAAGGCTTTTTAAAGAGACGAACAACTCCGTCCACTTCATTAAGCCGACGTGAGATAGGTCGTTTTCCATTCACCTCCAAACGTTACTTAACAAGACGAATCATACGCAAATTAGTTCCAATAAGTTACCCGGAAGCGTCTCCGGGCATACGCGCGCCTATACGCAGAGGTGCAAACTATATGCCCGCGCCGGCCAACCCGGCGTTTAATATTCTTGTAATACTTTTCTTGTATGAATTTAAGTTGTGTGTTGTATGATGGTAAAACGATACCGGTAACTGACTACCCGGCCGGTCCGCAAGCCCGTGTTGGGGGTGTCTGAACAGGCCAATGAAATTCCCGTGCAGGATTCGCCCAAACTGGCGCCAGGCGTTACCAGTATTATCGTCTGCTTTATTTGTTTTTTTACCCGGTGTCAAGAAAGGCAGGTAACTTTGAAAAACCCATTTTCAAAATCCGTACCGGTAAAATCATCCGAAATCACCCCGGAAAGTGCATACTTTTCCCGGCGCGACTTCATGAAGGCTGCCGGGGTTGCCGGCGCGACCGCCGCCCTGTTGGCTGCCTGCGGCACGGCGCCCCAGGGCAGCCTCGCCAGCTCTACTCCCGGCGAGGCGACCACCGTGCTCCCCGATGTTCCCACCGACTACGAAGCCATCACCCATTACAACAACTTCTATGAGTT
>JAAZNB010000609.1 GCA_012798515.1 Chloroflexota bacterium | reverse complement strand
GGGGGCAATGCCCTTGGTGTTTTACCCGAGGGGGATGCCCTTGGTGTTTTATCCGAGGGTGGCAATCTCCACCCCGGGGGCGGGTGGCGCGGTTATCGAGAGCGTGTGATGAATTTTGAGCCGAGGGGGGTAGACGCTCGATATGGATCGAAAGGCGTCCCCGAGTGATGACCGCCAGGATGGATGGGCTTTTATAGCCCCGTACCTGACCTGTCTGGCGTTTGCCATGCTGCTGTTCAAATGCTGTGTTTACCACATGGCTCATGTCCTTTAAGTTCATAACACCCTCTAGACGAAAAAAAAGCCCCTCCACTGGAGGGGCCTGGTGATACTATGTCCGTCGAGGCGCGGCCGTTCAGGCCCGGCTGACGTTGACGAAGATGGTCGGCGAGCGGCGCACTTCACTGTACAGGTATTTGCGCAGTTCCTGCTCGACGTCTTTTTGCAGGCTGCCGTTGGCGCCAACCGCCACGGTGGTGATGCGTTTGCGCGCCTCGCTGAGGATATCGTCGGCTTCACTGTTCATGATGAAGCCCTTGCTGGTGATATCCGGCGGGCAGCGCAGTGCCCCGGTGGCCTGGTCGACTTCCAGGTGCACCAGGACGACGCCGTCTTGCGCCAGGGCTTCACGCTCGCGCATGATGCTGGGGCTGACGTCCCCCACGCCCGAACCATCCACGAAGACCGTGCTGGCCGGGACGCGCTCCGCCAGGCGCATGTGATCCTGGTGTAACTCGACCACCTGGCCATTTTCGAGCACGGTGATATTCTCTTTGGGCACACCAACTTCCATGGCCAGGGCAGCGTGCTGCTTCAGGTGGCGCAGCTCGCCGTGGATGGGGATCACGAATTTGGGCCGCACCAGGTTGAGCAGTAGTTTGATCTCTTCCTGGCTGGCGTGGCCGGAGACGTGCACCGGGGCGATCTCTTCATAGATGACCTCGGCGCCGCGCTGGAACAGGCGGTTGATGGTGCGGAACACGGCTTCTTCGTTGCCGGGAATGGGGTGCGATGAGAGCACCACGGTATCGCCCGACTTGATGTCGAACAAGCGGTAGGTGCCCATCGACAGGCGCCCCAGGATGGAAGTGGGCTCGCCTTGCGAGCCGGTGCACATCAGCACGACATCGCTATCTGGCAGATTGCGAGCCTGGTCCACCTGGATCAAGGTGTCGTCCGGGACGTCCAGGTAGCCTAATTTGCGGGCCATCTTGGCGTTGTCGACCATGCTGGTGCCCACGAAGGCCATCTTGCGGCCGTAACGCCGGGCGGCATTGGCCACCTGCTGCATACGTGAGATCAGCGAGGCGAAGCTGGCAATGATGATGCGCCCCTGGGCCTGGCTAAAAACCTTGTCCAGCGCTTCGTCCACCAGGCGCTCGGAGGGCGTCCAGCCCGGGCGAGTGGCGTTGGTGGAGTCGGCCAGGAGAGCCAGGACGCCGCGCCGGGAGAACTCGGCCAGCTTGGCGTAATCGGTCGGCCAGTTGTCGACCGGGGTGTGATCGAACTTGTAATCGCCGGAGTGCACGATCAGGCCTGCCGGCGTCTGGATCCCCAGGCCAACGCTGTCGGGGATGGAATGACAAACGTGAAAGAACTCGACCTGGAAGGGCCCGAGTTTGATGACTTCACCGGCCTGTACGGTGTTCAGCTGCGCTTTCTGGAGCATGCCATTGCGGGCCAGCTTGACCTCGATCAGACCGCGCGTCAGCGGTGTGGTGTAGATGGGAGCGTTGAGCTCCTGAAGTACGTGATGAATGGCCCCAATGTGATCTTCGTGGCCGTGAGTGATGATAATCCCCCGTATTTGCTGTCGCTTGCTGAGCAAGAACTGAAAATCGGGAATGATGTAATCCACTCCCAGCATGTCGTTTTCGGGAAACATGAGCCCGGTATCAACCACCAGGTATTCTCCACCATACTGGTAGACCATCATGTTCCTGCCAACTTCTCCGAGACCACCCAGGGGGATGACACGGATGGGATGTTTCTTCATTCTTTGTTAACCTCTATCAAAAATCCCGAGGACGTTGAAATGGCCCTGATATGGATAAAATTGGCAGTCTTCTGGTGGCTTGGGTCAAACTACCTCGTTCTGCTTCCCATTCGCGGCGTAACTTCTTCGATCCTCTGTTATATTATTGTTAAAGAAAAGTCCCGGACTGATTCCAGCCGGGGCACAATGGCTCTTCTAAAACCTGCAATAAGGCAGTTCAGTTGTTCCATATAACCATCGGCCGG
>JAAZNB010000608.1 GCA_012798515.1 Chloroflexota bacterium | reverse complement strand
TATACCACCGGCGAGTGGCAATACGGCTCCCCCTGTTTCTCGAGCGAAATTACCCGTGTATTACCTAATTATTATAGGTAAGTGACTCGAATAAATAAAGTTAACGTCTTTCCGGCAAGCCTCAGGGCTTATCATCCGGGGTGGGTCCGAATGGCGCCAGGCCCTGGCGCCTCTTATGGCTATGCGCAAATCTCCTCACGCAGCCCGCCTGCCTGTGATACAATCACCCCAGTCTTGAACCGGCGCAAAAATCTATGCTTGAGCCTGACTCTCTTCCCACTGCTTCTCCATCCATGATCCTGAAAACCTGCCTGGCGGTCAGCGCCCTGGAAGGCCTGGTGGCGGCCCTATTGGTCTTCCGCACCCCTTCCGAGGCAGGTAGCGCCGCCTGGTTGGGCTTTTCCCCGGCCCGGCTGGCCCTGGGCGCCGCTGGCCTGGCCCTGGCCGGCAGCCTGGCGTTCCTGGCCGCGGCGGCCTGGCTCAGGCCAGGGGCGGCTGCCCGCTGGAGCGACCAGATCGAACGTTGGCTGGCCCCCGGCCGGCGCCTGCTGAGTGTTTTCATCGTCCTGGCCTATCTGGTCCTGCTCGTCCTGCTCGCCTGGCCGCTGTTCCACTCCGAATTTGGCCGCTCGCTGGGCCCCCTGGTGGGGTTCTTCGACCGGGGACAGTCGCTGCTGGTGTGGTTCGGGCTGCTGGCGCTCCAGGCCGGCCTGGGATTGGGGGTCGCCTTTCCCCACCTCTGGCGGCGAGAGGGCTATTTCCAGGCGGCTGTGCTGGGCAAGGTCAGCCTGTTGGTCGCCATCCTGCTGGCGACCGGGTTTCACTGGTGCATTCTGGCCTTCCAGCTGCCCGTCTTTCAATCCATCCCGGATTGGTTCTGGCCATTCTTGCGCAAAGATCTCCTCCCCCGGCACCTGTGGTTCGCAGCCCTGCTGCTGGCCACATTGGGCGCCGGGTGGTATCTCTCTCGCCGTCCCGGTAACCACACCTTGCGCACTTTCCTGCTGCTGGCCGGGTTGGGATACCTCTTGCAGCTGGGTTTTGGCGTCCTCGCAGGCGGCGGATACGAATCGCTGCGCGAAAAATATGCCCTCTCCTACCACAACCGGTACGCCCTGTATGCTGCCGACCAGCCCCAACTGCTGACCGCCCTGCGCGAGTACGACACCCGCTATGGGTGGGACATCTCCCTGGGCACCAAGCCACCGGGCATCCTGGGTTTTTACATCCTGACCCAGAAAGTCTCCAACCTGGTCCGGCCGGAAACGACCTACGACGGGCGCGTTTACCGCCTGACCGCCTGCGCGGCGGTGCTCTTCCCCGCCCTGGCCATGGCCGTGCTGGCGGCCCTGGGGGCCATCAGCCGGCGCATCCTGCCCCCGGAGGACCGGTTCTTGCCCGGGCTGCTGTACTGCACGGCCCCATCTTTCCTGCTCATGCCGCTCTTTCCCGACCAGGTGCTCTACCCGGGGATGTTCATGTTGGGACTGTGGCTGTGTGGGTGGGCTTACGAACGACAATCGCCCGGGCTGGCGGCCGCAGCAGGCGCCTACGTCTTCCTGGCGCTGTACTTCAGCTTCTCGCTGCTGCCGCTGCTGCCCCTGGCCGGACTGTGGCTGGCCTTGATGGAAGTGCGCCGCCATGGTCTGCGGCGCTGGAAGAAGGAAGCCGGGCTGCTCCTGTGCCTGTTTGCCGGGCTGCTGGCGGCCGGCCTGGTCTTCCGCCTGGGGCTCAATTACGACCCGCTGCTGCGTTACCACAACGCCATGCAGCTGCACCGCCAGATGAAGACCTTCGAGCCCGGGCTGGCCTCTCTGCTGGCCGCCCTGCGGGTAAACCTGGTGGACTTTGCCGCCTGGAGCGGTTTTCCGCTGGCGCTGCTGGCCACCGCTGGGGTGCTCTCCTCGCTGGTGGCCTGGGTGCGTCGCTGGACAGCCCCCGCCGGTGCGGGGACGCCCTCGGATAGCGCTGCCGCCCGCCTGGACGAGCTCATGGTGGCTTTCCTGGCCAGTTTCCTGGCTCTCAACCTGCTAGGTCAGACCCACGGGGAGGTGGGGCGTTTGTGGCTGTTCCTGCTGCCCCTGGTGGCTATTGCTGCGGTGATCCCTCTGCAGCGCTGGTATGGGAAGCACTCCGCCATCCCGGCGTTGGTGCT
>JAAZNB010000607.1 GCA_012798515.1 Chloroflexota bacterium | reverse complement strand
CTGCAATACTTCCTGGAGCGCCTGGGGAGAAGGAGAGCTTACCGAGCGTTCAGCCGGTGGGCGGGTAGGGATAGACAGGTAAGATTTGAAAGGTTGTAGTTCCAATAAAAAATCGCACAGCTGCCGAATGGCGTTTTTACCGTCGTTCAAGTCACCCAGCAGCATGGATTCAGTGACCAGCTCGCCCTGGTATTGTTTGCGGAAGGCAAGCATCCCATCCAAGATCCGGAGGAAAGAC
The DNA here is from genome assembly GCA_012798515.1 of Chloroflexota bacterium. Lineage (GTDB taxonomy): Bacteria > Chloroflexota > Anaerolineae > Anaerolineales > Anaerolineaceae > JAAZNB01. Next base: position 5,170 of record JAAZNB010000607.1, on the reverse strand, counting down.
AACCGGCGATGGGGGCGGTTGATGTTCCGCCACAGGCGCTCATCCAGGGTATCCACTTTCAAAGAAACCCAATCCGCATAGGAAAGTTCATCCTGAACATCTTGCCGGTCGATCAACGAAGCGTTGGAAATGACGGCCACAGGTATGCCAAATCTCTTCAGCGCCTGGATGAGTTCCCCCAGGTGAACGTCGAGCGCCGGTTCTCCATCCGGGACGAGCGTCAGGTAATCGATCCCCGTGCCGGCCTGTGAACACTGGCTGATTTTGTGATCGACCTCCCCCAGGATCTGCTCCAAGGGATAAAACTCGCGCCGTTTGACTTCCATGTGCGTCGTTCTGCCTACCTGGCAATAGACGCACGAATAGGGGCAGTATTTGGGGGGAATGTGGTTGATCCCCAGACTGGACCCCAGCCGTCGAGAAGGCACCGGCCCAAATGTAATCATCCTGTCGCCTCCCGGCGATGAACTCTATCCACGGCCTTGCATGAACGCCGTTGAACCCGGACATCGCTCTTTGGTTCTATGCCTGGCATGTTTGTGCCTTCTTTAGCTTTCTAAGACTGCCTGGAAAATCTCGTTGAGTTTATCGGCTTCCACGTAATCGACTACGGTGATCCCCTGGCGCGTCACGCCTTCTACTTCACCAATGGCTTGAATGATCATGACGGCCAGGGGCGCGGCGATGGGACATAATGGGGAAGAAGGGCGGAAAGTATAGGTCACCTTACCCTTGATATCGATACGAATGTTCTGGACCAGTTGCATCCGGATGACGTCCGCTCCCGTTTCCGGGTCGATGACTTTGGTCAATTTCTCGATAATGGCTTGATACAACGCGGCTTGATCCATGCTCATGCCTCCAGGCAGGATAATCGTTGCACAGTTTTCTGCCAGATCGCTTGCATCGACCGGGCTGCGGGCGCCCCCGGGGCGTGCAAGGGTACAGGCTCGCCCCTGGTCATCGCCTGGGGGACATGTTCGTCATAAGGAATTTCACCCACCACTTCGATGCCCTCGCCGGCCGCAAATTCGTGTATGGCCCGCGTCCCTTCGGAATAGAGATCGGCTTTGTTGATGCAAATGACCGTTGGAACACGGAAATGGCGCAGCGTGCCGGCAACCCGCTTGAGATCATGGATCCCCGCCGCGCCGGGTTCGGTTACGATCAAACCCAGGTCCGCACCGGCACAGGCGGAAATGACCGGACAGCCAATTCCCGGGGGGCCATCGATAATCGCCACCCGGGCTCCCGTCTCCAGGGCGTATAAACGCGCCTGTTGTTTGATCAAGGTAACCAACTTGCCCGAGTTCTCTCTGCCGGGGAACAATTCGGCATGGAACAAGGTTCCATAGGCGCTGTCAGATCGGAACCAATTCCCCTCCTGCTGTTGAACCATATGGACGGCGGCATGTGGGCAGGCATAAACGCAGGCTGCGCATCCATCGCAGGCCAGTGGATCTACCTGGTGCGTGGACTGCCCCATTGGAGCGGAGGAAATTGCGTCATACCGGCATACCGGCACACAGGCGCCGCAATCCCTGCACGCATCTGGGTCGATGACGGCCAGTGACCCACCCCAAAATTCATTAGGGCAACCGGCGTCAGGTTGTAAAATCAGGCTCAGGTTTGCGGCATCTACGTCCGCATCCACCAATACCGGACGGGGGGATGCTTCGACAAGAGAACTCAAATGGGCCAAGGCAGCACTGACACTGGTCTTGCCTGTGCCGCCTTTCCCGCTTAGAACCACCAGCTGCTTCATACTTTGAAACCCCTAAGCCGGGGCGCTTCTCGTTCACCCCGGTCCAACCGCCCCCATTGACCCCAATTTGCGCTGTGAGGCATTCAAACCTCCTCGTAGATGTGGCCCACCAGCTCCCGAAACACGGCCAGGTATTGTGGGTGAATGGCGAGCAAGGTCTGGCCTTTTGCCAGGCCAGCGGCGATCTCCCGCTCAAAGGGGATGCGCAAAACGACCGGCAGGTTTTCGGCTGTGCAAAAAGCCTCCACACAGTGGTCCCCGATTCCGTCCCGGTTGATGACCACCCCGGCCGGGATGTGCATCTCTCGTACAATCGCGACCATTTGCTTCAGGTCGTGCAGCCCAAACGGAGTAGGCTCAGTGACCAGCAACACGTAGTCCACTCCGCGCAGCGTCTCGACCACAGAGCAAGACGCCCCCGGCGGCGCATCTAAAATATCCAGGATCTCACCGGAGGGTTGCACCCGCTTCTTGAGCTGGCGGATGATCGGGGTCGGCATCGGTTCGCTGATGGTCAACAACCCGCGAAAAAACTGGATCCCCTCGCCAGTCGAGCCTTGCTCGAGGACGCCGATGGAATTAGGGACTTCGAGTATGGCTCCTGCCGGGCAGTTCTGGCTACAGCTTCCGCAGCCATGGCACAATTGCGGAAAGACCAAAATATTCCCGGCGATCTTCGCCAGGGCGTGATACTGGCAAACGTCTACACACCTGCCACAAGCAGTACATTTCTCGGCCTGAATCTGTGGAACCCAAAGCGTCGCCTCGACCGTTTCAGAAAAAACCGGGCATAAAAACAGATGCCCGTCCGGCGCTTCGACATCGCAATCCAGATAACGAACCCTACCCTGGCCGGCCATGCTCAATGCAAGGCTGGTTGCGAGGGTGGTCTTGCCTGTGCCGCCTTTGCCACTGGCTACCGCAATCTGCACGCTGATCTCCTCCTGCCGCCTTTACCGGCTCGGGAAAAAAGGGGAAGGCTGCTCAAGTTCGGGCTCCTCCCCATCCGACTGTCAGCCTGGTTAGATAAACACAGGTAGACGATCCGCGGCGAGATGATCGACGGCCTGCCGGACCGTGGCCACGCCGGCGGCGAAAAGACGCATCTCGATCTTCGCCGCCCGGAACGCACCGGCAGCATGGGGGCCGAAATCACCGCTGATGACCGTGTGGGCATTTTGGTCAATGACCAGCTGGGCTGCGGCTACCCCCGCCCCACCGGACTGGCCGGGGCCGGGATTTTGAAGAGCCGTCCACTGCCCGGTTTCAGTATCCACGCGTACCAACCAGGGGGAACGGCCAAAACGGCCTTCCACCGGACTGTCGAGGGAAGGGTTCTGTGCAGAAATAATGAGGATCATCGCAGCTCCTTTACACGGGGTTGACTCGGATCGAGCCGGCCGGGGACTGCTTCGACTTCGCTTTCATCTTGCGGCGGTCTTTGTGAACCGATCCGGCCAGCTTGGCATCCCCGGCGCATTTTTGAGTTACCAAATGTACCAAAATTATAGTACATAATAACGAATAACAGCATGCACATACCAATATAATGATATATTACGTAGATTTTAATGACAATATATTACAGAATATTCTTTATTTATCTATTGATATTAATAGAATAGCGTGTTATTCTCTATGTAGAAAATCGACGGAGGTACATAGCATGCCTAGACATCGCAGGGGTTGGGCCATGGGCGGCGGGCCAGGGTACGCAGACCGGCATTCCCCCCTGACCGTCTCTATGCTCGAACCCGCCTTGCTCATCTTACTCAAAGAGCGGCCCAGGCACGGGTATACCCTGTTAGCCGACCTGGACGCGTTGGGGATGGGAAGCCTTCATCCCAGCGTCGTCTACCGCACTTTGCGCGACATGGAAGGGTTGGAATGGATCCAGTCCGATTGGGATACGGACCAAACCCAGGGACCGCCCCGAAGGACTTATCATTTGACCGCCCAGGGAGAAGAAGCCCTGCAAAGTTGGAAACAGGAGTTAGGCAAAACGGAAGCATTGATCCGGCAGTTGCTCCAGAAAATTTAATCCCGGCCCAACTCGTCCATGAGCGGTTGGAAATAGAAAGGTCGCGACGGGGCACCCGCCGGCGATTCGGGCGCGGGCGAGCAGACGGCTCGAATCCAAAACCGCGCCCGTTGTAAATAAAAGGAGGTCATATGCCCGGAAGGGATAGAACCGGTCCACTTGGAACCGGTCCGATTGGGAGAGGATTGGGGCCATGCGGAGGCCAGCCCGGCTCCGCATGGGGGCGCGGCCGCTTTCACCGCGGCGGCGGGGCCGGTTGGGGCAGGACGATGCCCACTTTCTCCCCTGAGGACGATAAAGAGCTGTTGCAACGACAGAAAAGCTGGTTAGAGAGCCAGCTCACCGCCATTGCCCAGAGACTACAAGGATTAAGCACAGGCCCGGAAAACGAGTAAGCCTTCGCCGCATCGACTGCAATTGTCCGGCGAGCTTGTTTTCCCCGGCCAAAATGAAGGGGGGGGTGGGGCCCGGCAGGTGAATTTCCCTTGCCCACACCGGCTCACCGGTCCGTCGCCCCCATCCCTCACTTCTGTGGCCTGATCCAGCCGGCCGGGAGCACCTGCTCAATCTCCGCCGCCCACGCCCCTTAATCTACCACCTGTCTCGTCTTCAGATTTAGCACGGCCATCTTTTCCTCTCCCCATACTTTCGTAGTACGTTTTGTCCAACATTTTCGATCGTCACTTGTGCCGGCTCATTCAACCGGCCATACACCCACCAGGTTCCGTCCGGCGAAGTCCCAACGATGAAGATTGGAGTGTATACTCGTTCCATCTCCCCAATCGTTATCAAAAACAAACTCTCTAATCAGTTGCTAGATTTAAAAGACCAGCTGATAAGCCAAGCGAGGCCCATTATTATCAATGCAGATGGGCAAATGACCGGTAAATTCATCTCGTCATTTGTAGCAGTCAAAGCCGGTGATCCGGTCAAAGTCCTGGTCTGCGTTGGAATCGCCGGCCGGGTTGGACGGATCGTTACAGAGAAAGTGGGCTCGGGCGTAGGTGTAGTTGGAGACGCTTTTTGAACCAGCCGTACAACACCATTAACGCCAAAAATCCACAAATGCTCCAGATCATAACCACACAAGGTATACAATGCATATTGATCCATGCCCGAAAATTCCGACCAGGTATACCAAAGCAGGACGAAAAGATCTGCGCCGGATCATGGTTCAGGCTGACGATGTTGCCGTTCAGTATCACCCCTTCTGGAAAAAGGAGTTGGAGAAGCTGAAATTCCGGCTCGGACGATCCATGGTGATTGCGCGTAAACTGCTGGTGGCTGCCTGGTTTATTCTCACCAAAGCAGTAGCCGGCCGACATGCGGATGAAAAGAACGTTGCCGCTTCATTCCATCAATCT
>JAAZNB010000606.1 GCA_012798515.1 Chloroflexota bacterium | reverse complement strand
TTTCCCCTATTGAAGCGGGTATTTGTGTCGATTATACTTATGAAGATTCAGTTGGGGATGGAAAAAATTAGACTGCCCGGCCATGCTGGGGGAGCATGCCATTGGGGCCGAGGCAGAATTACGAGATGGGTGTTGGTGCGGCGGTGTGTTGGCCGGCCGGCCGGGATTTACGGGTGTGTTACAGCTTGGTCCCACCGTTTGGTCAGGGAATGGAGTTTTGATGAGCTGGCAGACGTTTCTGTACATATTGCCTTACCTGTTTTCCACCCTGGTCACTGCCGGTGTGGGGCTTTACGCCTGGCGGTATCGCTCGATCCACCTGGTGTTCCCATTCCTTTACATCGTGGCGTTGGAACTGGTGTGGACGGTGGGCTACGTTTTCCAGCTGATCTCTGCAACCCTGCCCGGCAAGCTGATGTGGAACGATGTGCAGTTCCTGGGGGCGGTGTTCACGCCCATGGCGTACTTCTATTTTTCGATGGAATATTCCCGCCACCGCCGGCATGGCCAGCGCAAAGCCCTGCTGGCCGTCCTGCTGCTGGGGACGGTCTTACTGCTGTTGATCTGGACCGACCAGTTCCACCATCTTTTCCGCAGCGACCCCCACGTGGTCCCGGGGGACCTGTTCAGCGCCCTGGAATTTATCGATGGGCCCCTGTTCTGGTTGTACCCGTTCTTTGCTTACACCCTGCTGCTCTTTGCCACCTTCATGCTGCTGCAAGACCTGGTGACGGCGCCGCAGCTTTACCGGGCCCAGATCGGCACCATGCTGTTGGGTTGCATGATCCCCTGGGCGACGGCGGTGATCACCATGTTCAAGATCGTACCGGTCAATCTGCACGATGCCACGCCGCTGGCGTTTGGGTTGAGCAACCTGGTGATTGCCTGGGCCCTGTTCCATTACCGCCTGTTCGACGTGGCGCCGGTGGCGCGCGACGTGTTGATCGAAAACCTGGCCGACGGGATCGTGGTCCTGGACGAGCAGATGCGTATGGTGGACTACAACCCGGCCGCCAAGCGCATCTTGAACACCTCGATCCTCAAGTGGACCAACCGCTCCCTGGTGCAAAATTACCCTTTCCTGCTGCAATTGATCAGCAGCTACCGGGGGCGCGAGGCGCCCAAAGATGAGGTAACCATCCGGGTGGACAACGAGCCGCGCCGTTTCGAGATCACGGCGACGCCGCTGCTGGACAGCTTCAGAGCGCCGCGCGGCTGGTTGTTTACCTTCCGTGACATCACCGAATGGAAGCACATCGAAGAGCAGCTGCGCGACCTGGCCGTGACCGACCCGCTGACCGGCCTGATGAACCGCCGGCGTTTCTTCGAGCTGGCCGAAGAGGAATATCACCGGGCGCAGCGCGAACAGCGCCCCCTGTCTTTGATCATGTTCGACGTGGACGAGTTCAAGCAGGTCAACGACCGTTTCGGGCACCAGATTGGCGACCAGGTCCTGCGGGGGCTGGTGCAACAGGTGCGCAAGTCACTGCGAGATTCGGACATAATGGCGCGTTATGGTGGGGAGGAATTTGTCATCCTCCTGCCGCACATGGGCATCCAGCAGGCCGGCCAGATTGCCGAACGGATCTGTCGCAGCCTGTGCCAGGAGCGCCTGGAGGCCGGCCCTGACCAGGTGCGAATTTCGATCAGCATGGGCGTGTCGGATCTGGGCGGCCTCGTCCCGGACGACCAGACCCTGGATCGCCTGTTGGACAATGCCGACCAGGCCCTGTACCACGCCAAGAAGACCGGCCGCAACCGGGTGTGCGTGTGGACCGGCGAGCCGTTTTCGGTGGGGTGAGGGTAGTTTGTGGCTTACCCGCCTCGCCTCAGGCATACCCCCATCGACTCGCGCCGGAGCGTGAAAGTTGGCTTTTGCTCCCGGCGCGGGCCGGTCGGGCTTCTGTATCGCGCCCCGATCGGCAGGAAGGGCGACCCTACTGCCAAAGCAGAATAAAAAAATGGCGGGATGGCCCAGGGGGACTTGATTTATTGATTAATTCGTATATATTTAAACATAGTTGTCTATGTAGATTTCATTTGGCGTAATGATTGCATGTTCAAAGCTCTGCGAGGCGCCGGTGCGAGAGAGGGGGCGGGAGAAGGCTG
>JAAZNB010000605.1 GCA_012798515.1 Chloroflexota bacterium | reverse complement strand
GGCGGGTTGAAGCCGGCCAGCAGGGCCGGCACCAGTTTCTCGGTCTCTTCCGGGGCGGCGCCGGCGGCGGCCAGCTCTTCCAGCTGGGCGTGGATCTTCTCCAGCAGCTGCGCCTGGCGGTGGACGTCGTTCTGGCTGACCAGCCCGCTGCGCCCGCTGATCATCAAATAATTGTGGTACTCGGGGCTGGCCAGCACGGCCAGGTTCTTGCGCCATTCCTCCAGGTCGGCGCCGGCCAGGAAAGGCGGGCGGCCTGCGACCACGCAGTCCCCGATAAAGACAATGCCCTGCTCGGGCAGCACGGCCCAGATGGCGTCGCCGGTAGGGCCGGGACGGTTCTGCAAATACAGGGGGCTGCCGCTGTCCCAGTGCACATTCAGCTGGTCGGTGAAGGTGATCTCAGGCGGCGCCCAGCGAATGCTGCCCAACCCGTTGTGCTGTTCCCAATCGGCGCCGGTATCCGAGGTTTGGGCCTTGAAAGTCACCGGGCGATTGCGGAACACGCGGATCATGTTCTCGTGCCCCACCACGGTACACTCCATGGCGCGCACGCCCAGGGTGCGGTCGAGGTGGGAATCCATGTTGATCAAAATGCGGTCGATCCCCCCGCTCAGGTTCAACAGGGTCGAACGCCAGGAACGCGCATCTTCGGCCCGGAAGGGGGCGTCGATGAGGATCAATCCGTGCGGCCAGTTAATGGCGCCTAAAGTGACTCCCGCATAACCTGTCTCGATGTAAATATGCGGTGCGATTTCTTGCATACCTTCTCCTCGCGTGGTAGATTGCCGTTCAGCTGGCGCTGCGGACGGGCAGGGTAAAGACGAAACGGCTGCCGGAGCCTTCCTGGCTCTCGACCCAGATCTTGCCCCCGTGGGCCTGGATCACCAGGCGGCAGAAGGCCAACCCCAGGCCTACACCTTTGGGGAACTGGTCGGCTTGCAACCGTGTGTATTTGTTGAAGACCTGTTCCAACGCTTCGGCCGGGATGCCCGGGCCGCTGTCCTGGACCCACAGTTGAGCCCATTCTTCATTATATTCTCCGCCGATGGCGATCTTCCCGCCGGTGGGCGTGAATTTCACGGCGTTATCGAGCAGGTTGATGATCACCCGCCGGATCATGTCGTTGTCGGCCAGGACGACGGGAAACGCCGGGGGGAAATCGATGGCAACGTTCTGGCGCTTGCTCTCCACCACCGGGGTGACCGCTTCGAAAGCCTCGTGGGCCAGGGCCGGCAGATCTACCGGCTGCTGGTTGACGATGGACTGCCCCGCCTCCAGGCGGTGCGTATCCAACAGGGAGCTGATCAGGCGCTGCAAGCGCTCGGTGGAGCGGGTGGCAATCGAGAGCACCGAATTCAAGGCCGGATTGTTGTCGGTGGGGGTCAGCACCTTGAGCATGTCCAGGCTGGAAACGATGTTGGCCAACGGCGAGCGCAGGTCGTGGTAGATCATGGCAATCAGGTCTTCTTGCAGGGCATCCAGGGCCTTGCGCTCGGAAATGTCATGCAGCGTCCATTGCAGGTTGGATTCGCCGGAGATCTCGATGCGTCGCACGTGGGCTTCGATGGGGATGTGCTGCCCCTGGCGGCTGGTCAGCTGCGATTCGTAGGCCACCGGGCCGCCGGCCACCACGGCCTCCAGGTCGGCATTGAAGCGTTCGGGGGGCAGCGCTTGCAGGCTGCGGATGTCCACCCCGGCCAGCTCTGCACTGCTGTACCCGCTGCTGCGCTGCGCCTGGCGGTTGGCCTCCAGGATCTTGCCCTGCAGGTCGGTGATCAGGATGGGGTCGATGCTGTCTTCGAACAGCTCCCGGTAGCGCCGGGTGGCGTTCTGCAGCGAATCGTACAGCAGGGCGTTGTGCACGGCGATGCCGGCCTGATCGGCAATGGATTGGATCAGGGCCAGGTGTTCCGGGGTGAAGAAATACGGCCGGGAATGGACGATGGTCAGCACGCCCACCAGCAGCTCGCGCGCCAGCAGGGGCAGGCACAGCGCCGATTTGGCGCCGGTGCGGTCCTCGGCGTCGTCCGGGCGGCGCAGCCAGCGCTCGTCTTTGCTGGTGTCGGCCACCAGCACGGCCTGGCGGTGGCGCACCACCCAGCCGGCCAGGCCCTGGTCGAGGGTGGCCTGCACCTGTTGGGCGGTGTGTTCGATATACTGGTCGCCACATACGATGGCCGCGTCCACCGGCTTGCGCTGGGCGTCGAACAGGATCAGCGTGCCGCGCTCGGCGCGCACGTTCTCGATCGACAGGAACAACACCCGCGCCAGCACCGAATGCAGGTCGAGCGTGGTGGCCAGCTCGCGACTGACGTTATAGAGCAGGTCCAGGGAGGCCCGGGTGCTGTCACCGTTTGTGGGTTCAGGATTTAAGTTCGCCATATAACTCTACGTATCCGTTCACCGGTCAGGGTACCAAACGGCTGGAGACACACTTCCAGGCAGGGAAAAACCGCAGCGCTGGTTAGCCCCTGGGGTTAAACCGTGCGGCCGGCCAATTCGGCGCGGACAGCGTTACAACGTTCACACTGTGCGTCAGAGCACAACAGCGCAGCGGGGTCTTTCTTCAGATACTGGACGACCCGCGTGACCATGGCTTGCAGCGGCAGGGCCTGCACACAGGCGTCGCCGATCTGGACGGTGTGAGTGATGCCGCTGAACAATGGGGCGGCGGCTTCGAAGCCCAGGGAACAGCTGGGAAAGTGCGGGCATTCGCGGATGCCGTTGAGGGTCAGGGCCCAGCGGGTAAAGCTCTTGCGGCCGGCCAGCTGCTCGGCGTAGTGGATGCTGGTGTTGACCGTGTGGTTGACGCCCAACAACAGCACCCAGCCGTCCCGTTCGTACAGGACACGCACGGGGGCCAGCGGTTCGGCCAGGGACTGCGCCGCCAGGGCGGCCGGGACGTTGACCCCGCAGAAGGACAGAATGGGGTGGCCGGAGCGCCTGGCGGCCGGGTGTTTGCGCAGCGCCTCGGGCAGCACGCCCATCAGCGGGTCGGCGGGCATGTCCGGCCGGAAGAATTCGGCCATGCGGTTGGCGTCTTTCCCGCTGCCGTAGGCCAGGCCGTTGTTCTCGGGGCCGGTCTCCGGGATCAGCATGGTCTTGTAGGTGAACGACGGCGCCATCACCGCCTCCACGCTGCCCAGCAGGGCGCCCAGCAGGGTCTCTACGCCTCCCCGGACTTCGCCAAAAGAGGATAGAGAGGCGTGCACGATGACAGGCCGTGATGGATTGAGGTTCAGTTGTCGAAGGCCGCTGACGATCTCACGGTACGAGACGGTCATGCTCTCACCCTTGCAGTGATGGATTTGGACCCATCCGGTTTTCCCAGGCGGG
>JAAZNB010000095.1 GCA_012798515.1 Chloroflexota bacterium | reverse complement strand
TGGGCGTTATCGAACAGCTGGACTTTGACAGTCAGGTTGCCCTGGCCGGGAAGGGCCGGCCGGATGTGGGCGATGTCGATCGAGCTCAGCTGCCCGCCGGTGGGGGAGACGACCAGGGTGGTAAAAGGCATCCCGTCGGCAATCATCTGCCCGTCGTTGGCCGCCACCGGCAGGCTGCGGGGGCCGTCTTCCGTTTCCAGGTGCAGGGTGATCGGGGCAGGAATGTTGGCGAAGATCCAGCGCGTGGCCTCGACGCGGGTATTGGACTGTAAATAGACCGCCTGGACGAAAGCCTGCGCCCAGGCCAGGCTGCCCAGCAGCACCAGGACGGCGGCGGTCACCGGGAGGAGTTTGGTGCGCGCCCGCTCGATCCATTCCAGCAGGGCCCAGGCGGCCAGCAGACATAGGAAAGGATAGATGGGCAGAAAATAACGCATGGACATCACGTGACGCGAGCCCATGAAGAGGAAATACCCGCCGGCCCAGAAGACGGGCAACAGGTGGACGAGGCCTTCTTGATGGGAGCGCAGCATGCGCACGGCCGCCCAGATCAACCCGGCCCAGGCAGTGATCCCCAGCAGCGGCCCCAGGCCCCACACGACCATGTTGACCCACGGGAAGACCAGGGGGATACGATTGGTCCACTGTTCCCCGGGGGGGCCGGCGTTGACGCCGCTGGACTCAGCCTGGGCGACTTCCATGCTGTCTACCCAATCGGCGTTGGGTGTGAGGGTGAGCAGGGTGGTGTCGCCGCTGGTGGCCCGGAAGGTCATCGGTTGGGTCACCCGGAAAGTGAGGATAGAGACCAGGCCGGCCAGGAGCAGGGCAACGAAGACCTGGCGCAGCATCTTCGCCGGGAGGCTCTTGAGCGAGCTGATCTCCCACACGCTGGCAGCCGCAGCCAGGACGATCATGGCTGCCAGCACGGCCAGGTTGATCTTCGAGGCTACAGCCATGCCGAAAAACACCCCGAACAACAGGTACCAGCCCCAGGGCGGGTTGGCCGTCTGGCCGGCGCCGGCGGTGTAGATCGGTTTCTGGGCTACATTGACCGCCGCGTACATGGCCAGCGCGGTGAACAGCACCACGAAGGCATCCGTGGTCATGAAATGTGATTGTTGGATCTGCATGACGGCCAGAGCGCTCAATGCGGCGGCCAACAGGCCGGTGCGATGGTTATACAGGCGCCGTCCGATGAGGTAGATCACCAGCAGGGAGAGGGCGTCGGCCAGGGCGCACAGGCGGCGTCCCAGCAGGCGTAATTCGCTATACCCGGTGTTACCGGTGGCTTCCGCCGTGGCGCGGATGATGATGATGGGCCACTGCCCCCAGCGCATGCGGTTGTCGACGCCGGACAGGGTGGGGTTACCGGCGAGGTCGTATTTCTGGTACGGGCTGATGGTAGAAAGGCGGGTGTTGAAATAGTCGGCCAGCGAGTCCGGCATGTCCATGCCGGTGATGCTGCTGGTGAGGCCATATTCGTCCGGGTGCAGATCGGCGCCTTCGTTCCAGTTGGTCCAGGAGAAACGGAACACCAGGCCGGCGGCGACCAAAGCGAACAAGAACAGGTCGAAGAGAATACGAGCAGGTTTATTCATGGAGAAGGGTCTTATGCATTGGATTGATCGATTGGCACGGAGACCCTGGCCAGGGTGCCCTGGCCAGGCCGGGAGGTGATGTGTAACTTTCCACCCACGGCTTCGACGCGTTCCTGGATGCCCAGCAGGCCAAAGTGGCCCTGGCGGGCCAGTTCAACCCAGCGGGTAGGGATGTCGAAGCCCTGTCCGTTATCCTCGACGACCAGTTCAGCAACCCGGTCGTGCAGGCTGAAATCGATCTTGATCCGCGTTGCTTGTGAATGACGGATGACGTTGTTGTTCAGCTCTTGATAGATGCGATACAGCGCCAGACGAATCTTTTCGGGCAGCTGTTGGGCGTCCGGGTAGAGGTTCAGCTCATATTCCAGCCCGGAGTGGGACTGCTGCACCTGCTCGCTGTGGGAACGAATGGCCTTCTCCAGTCCGAAGGGCGCCAGCGCAGGTGGGCGTAGTTCGTTGCACAGCTGGCGCATCTCGTTCATCTGATTGTTTACCGTGGTCTTGATGGCAGTGGCTTTTTCTCGCAAGGCCGGATCATCGAGCTCGTCGATCAGGTCTTGTAACCCCAACAAAAGGGTGTAGCTGTCTTGTAAGGGGCCGTCGTGCAGGTCGCGAGCGATTTGCACGCGCTCCTCTTCCCGGTTTTCCATCAGGCGCTGCTGCACTTCGGCCAGTTCGGCTTCCAGCTGGCGCTGCGAAGTAATATCCTCCACCACCACGATGACCGCCTGTGGCCGGCCGTTGCGGTCGGTGAGGAGCGAGCCGGTCAGCCGGGCCCAGACGGTGTGGCCATCTTTGTGGACGTAACGTTTTTCGATGTGGTAATTCTCACGTTCCCCCTGGATCAGCGATTGGAACAGGGCGGTATATTCGGCCCGGTCCAGAGGGTGGGTAATTTCGGCGATAGACATCTGGAACAGCTCGTCCTGCGAATATCCCACCAGTGACTGGAAGGCCTGGTTGGATTCCCACAGCCTGCCATCCTGGCCCACGACGACCATCCCGATCTTCGAATCCTGGAAGATGGAGCGAAAGCGCGTTTCGCTGTCGTGATAAGCGTTCTTGACGATCAGGGTTTCGGTGACGTCGGTGGCCACCCCGACCACCCCCTGAATTTCACCCTGTTCGTCCCGCAGGGGGCTGTAACGGGTCTCGAAGAAGAGGTGGTTGATTTCGACGATGGCGTTGACCGTTTCGCCCTGCATGGAACGCCGTACGGCGTCGATGACGATCGGGTTGTCGCGATATACGTCTTCGATGGAGCGGTTGAGCGTTTCCCCCCGCAGGGGACGCAGAAAGGACAGGGGCTTGCCTTCCGACAGGCGGATGATGCCGTCACGGTCGACCATGAACAGGATCACCGGCGCGCCGGCCATCATGGTCTGAAGCAGTTGCTCACGCTCGCTCAGTTTTTCTTCCACTCGTTTCAGCCCGCTGATGTCACGCCCTTCGGGGATCAACAGGATGACTTTGCCCTGTTCGTCGAGGACGGGCTGGATGGAGAAATCAATGGCCATAACGGCGTCGTCTTTGCCGCGAATGGTGGCTTCGTAACGGATGAATTCGCCGGCGGCCGCCTTTTGGACGGCTTCTTTGACCTGCCGGCCGGACTCAGGGTTGAGCGACCACCAGTAGGTATCCCAGAAGGGACGCCCAATGACCTCGGTGCGGCTCAGCCCGGCAAAGGCCAGGGCCGGGTCGTTGACCTCGACCAGGGTCCCGTCCGGTCTCAAGACGCTGACGAACTGGTAGATTGAATTGAAGATGCGCTGCAGCCAGAAGGCCTGGGTAGAGGGTGGGTATTCCAGGGCCAGGCGGGACAAAACCCGCCCGGTTTCGTGGAGGAGGGCCTCCGCCAGCCCGGTGGCCGCCTGGAGCCCGTCTGCTTGAAGGTGGAAAGGGTTGGTATAGTAGGCCTGAGAGAGCCACAGCCTGGGCTGGGTGAGCAGGATCTGCATCAACTGCTGCGGCGAGACCCGGTTGGCATGTACCAGCCAGTAGGCCGTGCAACGGCACTCCCGGAAAAATTCGTCGAGGCTATGGAGCAACTGGAAGAGATCGGGCAGGCCGGTGCAGCCTGCCAGCAGGTCGTCTGCCGGGATGAACGCCTTCAGCTGGGAGAAACCTTGCGCCTGGGCCTGGCCGGCAGAAGCCCGCAGGGCGGCCAGGATCGCCTCCAGCCGGGTGGTATCTACCGGCAGCCTCTGAACCGCCACGGGAGGCGCAGTGGTCGAGAACGGGGAGAAAAGATCCTGGCTGTGGCCGGGCGGTTCCAGGATCAGGAACTGTTCCCGACCCGCTGTCGAGCCCTCCAGCGCCTGGTGGACGAGCTGGCGCTGGTCTTCCTGCTGCTCTAGAAAACAGAACACGTAGCCGCCGGGCAGCGTGCGCATGTTTGGCCATGGACCCTGGGTGACAGGTGCTGTCATTGCGTTTCCTTCCCAAAGGTAAAGACGGGCACTACCTCAATAAAATTGTACCGTTGGTATACAGCTCTGACGCCGGCATATTGCCCTGTGGGGGCGCTCCACAGCGAAGCCCGATTTAAAGGGCTGGCATGTGAATGGCCAACGTGGCTTGTGAAGGTCCCCAACGATCCAAGGATTTAACGTGGTCACATCCGATCGAACTGGTTTTGAATTTTAAATCTTAACCTGGATTTCGTCTACCAAGAAAGTGCACGCCACCCCATATCTCCGGTGCGGATGGTTTGCCCGCTTGGCCACCCTTGCCCTGGCCCGGTGAGGGCCGGGTTATTCCGCTTCGCTGCGTTTCGGATGACCGGCATGTTTACAACCGGAAGGCCGGCGCCCAAACGCTGTGAGAGGCTGTGCTATGCCAGGCAAAGATGACCCCCGGGGCATAAACCCCCTGGGGCCTGCGTGGAGATCGATGCCCCGGGGACCGGTAATATTCAAACAGTCCCCGGGTACAGGGCTCCCTGACTTGTTATCCGGCTTATTCCTCGGGTTGGGCCTTCTCCAGCGCCAGGCAATCGGGGCAGCAGCCGAACAGGATCAGGTGGTTGGTGTAAATCTTATATCCGGTGGCCGCCTGGATGGCATCGAAGTAGGGGGCTACACTTTGATGGGGAAGCACCATGGTTTTCCCACAGTTCTGGCACACCAGATGGTGGTGAGGTTTGTTGGAAACCAGCTCGAATACGGCTGCGCCGGAGCCCATGTCGGAAACGGAGATCTTCCCGGCGTGGGTCAAACGTTCCAGGGCACGGTAAACGGTGGATGGGTTCACCGCGGGTAAGCGCTCGCGAATGTTTTCGTAGATGGCCTGGGCGGTGAGGTGGGTATGTTCCTGCCCCAATAATTCCAGGATGGCAGTATTCACTGAGGAAGCGCGCATGGCTGTACCTTTCAAGAAATAGAGCGGGGTAGATTCGACCCCAAAACGTAAATGCGCTCCATTAAAAGCAAACAGTTGCAATTGCAACTGATGAATTTATAATCCATATATGCAGATTTGTCCAATCGCAAATTACACGGGGTGGAAGAGAACGGGAGTTT
>JAAZNB010000094.1 GCA_012798515.1 Chloroflexota bacterium | reverse complement strand
CGGCGGCGGCCAGCACCGGCTGGCGGAAAGCCAACAGGGCGGCCAGCAGGGCGACCACGGCCAGCGCCGCCCAGGCCCACCGCCGGGGGAAGGCCGGGGCGCGGCGGGGGGCGGCCCCACGCGCCGGCAGGCGGATCTCGTCCGCCAGGTCCGTCTCGGCCAGGCGGGCGGCGGCCGCCAGGGCCGCCTGCGCCCCGGGGGAGGGGTAGCTCTCATCCCCGGGTTGAGGCGTGTCCGTCTCGATGCCCAACAGATGGTCGACCCGGGCATTGACCCATTGGATCGTACGGTCTTCATTCATGGCGCACCTGCTCTTCCCCTGCGGACAGCGCCGCCTTCAACCGGCGCAGGGCCCGGTAGAGGATGACCCCCACGTTGGCCTCGGACAGGCCGGTCAGGCCGGCGATCTGGCGATTGGTCAGCCTGCCGGCGAACTTGAGGGCCAGGATCTCCCGCGGGCGCCGCTCCAGGGTCCCCAGGGCCGCCAGCAGGTCGGCCTGGCGCTGGCGTTGTTCCAGGGCCGCCTCGGGCGAGGGGTCCGGGGCCGGGCGCGCCGCGGCGGCTTCCAGGGGCAGCAGCCAGGCCCGGGCGCGCGCCTTCCAATCGTTGATGGCAGTGTGGTGGGCGATGGTGAACAACCAGGTATGAAAGGAACCCTTGTCCGGGTCGAAACTGGCCAGGCGGGTCAGGGCGCGCTCGAACACCGCCGCGGCCAGGTCGTTGGCCGCATCGACGTCCGCTCCCCGGTAGCGGAAATAGCGATAGATGGCCGGGTAGGTACGCTCGAACTGCTCGCTCAGGTCGATGGGTGGGCGGGGAGCAGGCTGCGCCACAGGTTCCTCCGCGAAGCTGGTTTATGTATTTATACAACCAGAAGGGGGAAGTATTACAGTCGAATTTCCCACACGGGTCTACGAACCTCCCTTCACATTTTGACCGGTTGAATTTCACCCTTCTCCGGGAGCATACTGGGTCCAGGATAGAACATATATTCTATCCTGGATGGTGAGTGGATGAGTAAACCTACCCCAAACCCGGAACTGCGCCGGCGCTCGGCGCGCCGGTCGCCGGCAGACTCGCCCGTGCCGCAGGGTCTGCGGGATGAGATTGCCATGCTGCGGACCTTCATCCGCCGCGTGCACGCTCTATCCGAAGACGGGCGTTCCGTGGACGAGCTGCTGCGCATCCTGGCCTCGGTGGGCCAGGCCAGCACGCGCCTGGCCAACCTGCTGCGGGCCGAGCGTGACCTGGGCAGCACCCAGGACCTGAGCCAGGCGCTCAACGAGGCCCTGGAACAGGTCATTCGCGCCATGGCGGACGAGGCCGGCGGTTAAGTTGGGGCGGGGCTCCGCCCCAATCTCATTCACCGGGGCCGGCTGCGCCGGCAGGGCCCGGGACAATTTCCCGGCCGGCGGGTGCGCCTCTACTGGGAGGTCTTTCAAGCCCCGCGGCGCCCTGGCCTGCCCGAGCCGGCCGGCCCCCATTTTCGATCATCATCCGGCCGTAGTGAGGAGCGTGCTATGGAGACACCCGAACGCCTGGAGGCGATGAAATACCTGTTGAGCGACGTGGTGCGCTTTGCGCAGTGGGGCTCGTCCCTGCGCCTGCGCGCCTACCAGGTGGACGTAGCCCGGGCCATCGTGGAATCCGTGCTGCACCACCGGGGATTGTCGTTCGTGGTCATGTTTCCCCGCCAGTCGGGCAAGAACGAGCTGCAAGCGCAGATCGAAACCTACCTGCTGACCCTGTTCTCCCAGACCGAAGCCGAGATCGTCAAGGTCAGCCCCACCTGGAAACCACAATCCCTGAATGCCATGCGCCGGCTGGAGCGCATCCTCAACCACAACCTGATCACCCGCCGCCTGTGGCACAAGCAGTCCGGGTACATCTACCGGGTGGGGCAGGCGCGGGTGTTCTTTCTCTCCGGCGCCCCGGAAGCCAACATCGTGGGCGCCACGGCGTCCACCCTGCTGGAGGTGGACGAAGCCCAGGACGTGCAGCCGGCCAAGTTCGACAAAGACATCGGCCCCATGGCGGCCAGCACCAATGCCACGCGGGTGTTCTGGGGCACGGCCTGGACCAGCCGGACCCTGTTGGCCCGCGAGCTGCGCGCCGCCCGGGCCGCCGAGCAGGCCGACGGCCGGCGCCGGGTGTTCGTGCTCACTGCCGACCAGGTGGCGGCCGAAGTGCCGGCCTACGGGGCCTTCGTGGCCGACCAGGTGGCCAAACTGGGACGCAGCCACCCCATGGTGCGCACCCAGTTCTACAGCGAAGAGATCGACGCCCAGGGGGGCATGTTCCCGGCGGAGCGCCTGGCGCTGATGCAGGGCAGCCACCCGCGGCAGCGGGCGCCGCGGCCGGGGCAGGTCTACGCCCTGCTGTTGGACGTGGCGGGGGAAGACGAAGCCGCCCGCAGTGCAGCCGGGGAGCTGAGCAACCCGGGGCGAGACCTGACCGCCCTGACGGTGGTGGAAGTGGACCTGGCCAGCCTGGGAGATCCGCTGCTGAAAGCGCCCACCTACCGGGTGGTCGCGCGCCGGCAGTGGATCGGGGTCCGCCACACCCGGCTGTACGCCGAGCTGCGCGCCCAGGCCGAGCTGTGGCAGCCGCGCTACCTGGTGGTGGACGCCACCGGGGTAGGGGCCGGGCTGGCGTCGTTTCTGGACCGGGCCCTGCCGGGCAAAGTACTGCCCTTCGTGTTCAACGCGGCCACCAAGAGCCGGCTGGGGTGGGACTTTCTGGCCGTGATCGAGACCGGGCGCTTCAAAGACTGGGCGCCGGCCGGCGCCGGCGAAGACGCCGATCGGGAAGCCTTCTACCGGCAGGCGCAGGCCTGCGTGATGGACGTACAAACCGGGCCGGAGCAGCGCATGCAGTGGGGCGTGCCG
>JAAZNB010000093.1 GCA_012798515.1 Chloroflexota bacterium | reverse complement strand
TTATCAGCCTGGCGCACGATCGCCTTGAAATTGATGGTCTGCCCCGGGCGATAGATGGGCCGGTCGGTGTACAGGTAGATGTGGGTCGGGTCGCCGGCCGACTGCGTGGGCAGGCCGAAGTTCCAGCCGGCCACGCCCATCGTCCAGGCATCCGTCGCCAGGCTAAACAACTCGTCGCCCGGGTTTCCCGAGACCACGTACAGGTGCGCGGCCGGGTCGATGGAAACGGGCAGTTCCACCTGGCATACGCCCTGGCTGTCGGTCTTGCAGCTGCCGATGACGCTGCCGGCGGCATCGTACACGGTCAGGTCGGCGCCGCCCAAGGGCTGGTTATCGTCCAGGTTGACCGCCCAGACCAGCACCTGCCCCTGGCTGCGTTTGACACTCAGCTGCACCCGGCTGGACACGGCCAGGAACGGCGCCGGGTTGTAACTGCCCTCGGTGTCCAGTTCGGGTGAGTTGGCCCGGAACAGGTACAGGCCGCTGTCCAACGTCCCACCGCCCGGGGTCAGGGGCACCTCGACGATGCTGCTGTGGTCCAGGACCAGGTCGAAGCGCTGGCTCCAGCTGGCCTGGGAGGGATACTGGTCGAGCAGGTCGGCGCGCGTGTCGGCGCTGGCCAGCTGGATGAATTCCTCCAGGGACAGCTGCCGCGAGGAGAGGTTCAGGTCGCGCAGGTTGATCACCTGGGCCACCAGGGACGGGTCAGTGGGGCGTACAAAAATGGCCGTGTTGTAGTTCTGTAAAATGGGCACGTTGAAGGTGGTCATGGCCGCCGAGGTGCGGATGTTCAACTCGGTGGAGATACCCAGCCGCTGCCCCCAGCGATCCCTCAGCTCGGGCGCCAGGGTTACCGTGTAGATCGTGCTGGGCTGAAAATAGCCGCTGACCACCACCGTTTTGCCCTCGTTATCCAGGTAGATGCTCTGGTCGCTGATCTCCGGGTAAGTCTGGATGCGACTGGCGAAATCCTGCTCCGCCACCGGCGAGTTGAACGCCAGGGAGAAACTGGTGTAGCCGCTGTATACGTTCAGCGCTTCGCCTGTGTCCGGCTGCGTGCCCACCAGGGCAAAGGGAGGAACGGTCACGAAGAGGTTTACCGAGTCGCTGCCCAGGGGCGTGCCGCCCTGGGACAACACCGTCGAGGGCAGGTACAGGCGGTAGGTGGTGTCGCGCAGCAGCAGCTGCGCCGGCTGGAATGCCACCCGGGTGTGGCTGTCGTTCCAGGTAAAACTCCCCGACACCATCTGGTTATACGGATCGGTCAGGCGCATCTGCCCTTCCAGGCTGTCCGTGTCCATGGGCTGGTTGAAGTCCAGGGTAAAGCCTGCGTCCAGGTCGATGGTCTGCGAGGCGTCCGGCTGGAGCTCCACGATATATGGCAGGGCCGTGGAGAAAGACCACGACTGCGGATCGTTGGCGTCCGGCGCCAGTCCCGTGCCTACCAGGCTGCGCAGGGAAGGGTTGAGGTGGATGGTGTACTCCTCCCCGCCCTGCAAGGCCGGTTCGGGGTAAAAAATGTACGTGCTGGTATTCAGCCATTCCCCCCGCCCGGTGGCGGCCGGCTCCAGGCTAAAGGCCGCCTGGAAATCGTTATTTTCCTGCGCCAACCCGACCACCGGCTGGTTGAAGGCCACCATGATGGCCGAGCTGGGGTCCACCTCTACCGTGGCCGGGCCCGGCATTTGCTCTACGATCTTCAGATAATCGGGGGTGTGGAAGGTTACCTGGCTGGCCTGCGGGATGTTCAACCCGTTCAGGTCACGGATGGTGGTCGGCACCGTCACGGTCACGCTGGCATCCGCCGGCAGGCCCCCTTCGGGCCTGAAACGCACCGTGGCGTCGTCGATCCAATCGAAACTGCCGCTGAGCTCCGGCGAGAACTGCAACGACTCCTCGACCGACTGGCGGTCCATAGGCAGGCTGAAATAGAACAGGATGCCTTCATCCGGGATCAGGGTGCTGTTGGCCAGCGGGGTGGTCTCTACCAGGGAAGGCGGCAGCGATACCGGCTGTGTAACTTGAACGGCATTGGTCGGCGTCTGTTCCGGTTGGATAAACGGACGCTCTAACTCGTTCAAGGCGCAGGCTGAAGCAGTGGCAAGCCACAATAAAGATGCAACCAGCCCAAGG
>JAAZNB010000604.1 GCA_012798515.1 Chloroflexota bacterium | reverse complement strand
GGGGAGAAAAGGATCGTTCGCCGGGCCCTCACAAATGGCCCCGATATTACCCAAAGGGGGTATTGGTGACACTTGACTTTTATGTTTTAATTTGTAATAATGTTCGTACAAAGTTCTTCCCCTCGTAGCACATACCCAGCGCCCGAACAGGTTTCCATGACGAATCACTTGGACCGGCGATCTTCCATTCCCCTATACTATCAACTCAAGCAAAGACTGCTCGAACGTCTGGAGAACGGCGACCTTGCCCCGGGAGAACCCCTGCCCACCGAGATGGAGCTGGTGGCAACCTACGCCGTCAGCCGGGCGACCGTCCGGCAGGCGATGAAGGAAATCGAAAACGAGGGCTACATCACCCGTACCCCCGGGCGTGGGACGGTGGTGCTGCGTAACAAGATCCGCCGCGGCCTCACCCGCCTGAGCAGCTTCAGCGAAGACATGCAGCGCCAGGGACAGCCGGTCACCTCCCGCCTGCTCGAGTTCCGCTGGGTAGCCGCCGGAACGCACCTCAGCGAGAAGTTCTCCATCGCTGCCGATTCAACCTTGTTGTACATCCGCCGCCAACGCCTCATCGACCAGCACCCGGTAGCTATCAGTGTCTCCTACCTGGACCTGCCGGAAGATGTGACCATCTCCGAAACGGAGATGGAACAGGTAGGGTCGATCTTCGCCCTGCTGGAGCGCAAGGGCTATCCCCCGCTCTCCTCGGACCGGACCATCGACGCCCTGGGCGCCAGCGAAGAAAATGCCTCATTGCTGCACGTGCCCATCGGGGCACCCCTGCTGATGGTGGAAGGGATGGTCTACACCCTTGGCCACCGCCCCATCGAGTATCACCAGGTCATCAGTATCGGTGGAATCTACAAATACAATCTTCACCTTGAACGGTAACTTGGGCAGTCACTAGTAATAACGGTACAAAGTTCAGGCACCTCAAAAAAGCGTTTTGGCCGGTTTGGGCCATGGAACGTCTGGTTTTGTGTTGCCAAAATCCGAAAATCCACAAGGAGGTCCGTAAACGAAAAGATTGTATAAAACCTGCCAGGGATTTTCCCCGCGAGGAGAAGAATAAACGACAGCCGTCTCAGACTGGCACAATCAGCCGAACGAAGTCACGTTCTGTCTAACCATCTTCTGTTTTGTTCAAATGGTACGAGAAGGAGATCACCATGCATGCCAAATCTTTCAAGAAAATTCTATATTTATGCCTTCTGATCGTCTTCACCCTCAGCGCTGTCCGGTGCACCCCCCAGGCCCCGGCCGCCCCTGCTGAGAGCGAAGCCGCCCCGGCAGCCAGTGAAGAGACCACCAGTGAAGAAGCCCCCAGCGAAGAAGCTCCCAGCGCCCCTGCGGCGGACGAGAAACCCTTTGCCGGCACTGAGCTCACCCTGGCTTCCATGACCGACCAGTACGTCGCCGCCTTCCGCGCTCTGATTCCGCAGTTCGAAGAAGAGACCGGTATCATAGTCACCATGGACGAGCTCGGTTATGGCGATCTGTTCCAGAAGATGACGGCTGACTTCGTCGGTAACACGGCGCAGTATGACCTGATCACCATGGACATCGTCTGGTCCGGCCAGTACGCCACCAACCAATACTCCCTGCCCCTGGATGACTTCATGGAACGGGACAAGGACGAGCTCGATCTCGACGACATCATGCCCGTCGCCTGGACCCTGGGTGAGTACGAAGGCCAGCACTGGGCTTACCCGCTGGCTGGCTACGCCAACGTCCTCAACTATCGCACCGACCTCTTCGAAGCCGCCGGCCTCGAGCCCCCCACCACGCAGGAAGAACTGCTCGCCGACGCTGAGCAACTGACCAAAGACGGCACGTACGGTATCGCTCTGCTGGGCGCCAAAGGCTCTGCCGTGGCCCAGGACTACATGTCCTTCCTGCAGCAGCACGGCGCCTCGGTGTTGGACGAGAACGGCGGCGTGGCCGTCAACACCCCCGAGAACGTCGAAGTGCTCAAATACTTCGGTGAACTGTTCCAGTATGCTCCTCCCGGATCCACCGACTACTGGTGGGATCAGCGTGAGACCGCTTTCCGCGATGGCCAGGTTGCCATGATGGAAGGCTGGAGCATCGCCCGCGCCGGTTACGAGAATCCTGAAATCTCCAACGTCGTCGGCAACGTGGACATCACCTATGCCCCGGTCAGCGAGGGCATGGAGCCCAAGTACGGTTTCGGTGGTTGGGGCATCGCCATCAACGCCGATTCTGATCCCCAGAAACAGGAAGCGGCCTGGGAGTTCATCAAGTGGGTTACCTCTCCCGAGATCCAGAAGGAATGGGTCCGCAATGACGGCGCCCCCATCCGCCGCTCGACCCTGACCGATCCCGAACTGGTCAGCGAGTACCCCTGGTTCCCCAAGATGCTGGAATCCTTCGAAAAAGGCGATGGCGACTATCGCCCGCGCATCCCTGAATACTCCATCATCGAAGACGCCCTGGGCACCTACGTGAACGCCTTCCTGGTCGGTGAAGAGACCGCCGAAAGCGCCCTCGAAAAGGCTCAGGCCCAGATCGAGTCCAACATCAAATAATTTCCGCTTTACCAGCCTGGGTGCTTGCAGGCAACTGCAAGCACCCTTTCCTGTTCGTTATTTCCGCCACGGAGGTTCCATTGAACCATACACTCACCGGATCTCCACAGTCCTTTACTCCACAAGGCAACTGGTTTTCCAGGCAATTCCGCCGTTTATTGATTGGGGATGGTCCTTATCTGGTTTTGCTCCTCCCGCTGTTGATCTTTGTTGCAGTTATCGCAATTTATCCCCTGTTCTTTTCTTTCCGCATCAGCCTGTTCGATTATCGTCTGACCGATCCTAACCAGACGCAGACCTTTGTCGGGCTGGATAATTACATACGCGCCTTCACCGACCCGGTGGTGGTGAGTTCCTTCAGCAACACGCTGACCTACGTTGCCGGGACGGTGGTCGGCGAAATCCTCCTGGGGCTCGGCCTGGCGCTGCTCTTTTCTGCCGAGACCAAGCTGGCCCAGATCATCCGCTCCTTCCTGCTCATGCCCATGGCCCTGCCGCCCCTGGTCGTAGGCCTGATC
This sequence comes from Chloroflexota bacterium, assembly GCA_012798515.1. Classification (GTDB taxonomy): domain Bacteria; phylum Chloroflexota; class Anaerolineae; order Anaerolineales; family Anaerolineaceae; genus JAAZNB01. Next base: position 9,398 of record JAAZNB010000604.1, on the reverse strand, counting down.
TGGAAATCGCTGTACAACGCCGACTTCGGCGTAATCCCCTATTACCTCAAATTGTTGGGGATGGACGTCGGACATGGCCCCCTGGGTGAGATTGCCACGGCCATGCCTGCCGTCATCATCATCGACATCTGGGAATGGACGCCGCTGCTGATGGTGATCTTCCTGGCCGGTCTGAAGAGCCTGCCCAACGAGCCCTACGAGGCAGCCTACGTAGACGGCGCCTCGCGCTGGCAAAGTTTTACCTACATCACCCTTCCTTTGCTTAAACCCACCTTTTTGATCGCACTGCTGCTGCGCACCATGCAGGCTTTCAAGGTGTTCGACACCATTTACGCCACCACGGCCGGTGGTCCCGGGTCCGCGACCACCGTTTTGAACTACCGGATATATACGGTGGGCATGACGTTCTTCGACATGGGCTACGCCGCTGCACTGGCCAACATACTCCTGGTAGTGATCGCCATCCTGTCCATCCTTTACGTGATGGTCATGGAACGGCAGCAAGCCTAAAGGGAGCAGGAATACTATGCATAAGAAGAGTTTGCCAGAAAGAATCGTTCTCATCGTCCTATCCCTGTTGGCTATTGGCTTTTTCATGATGCCCATCTACTGGCTGGTCATCACTGCCTTCAAGTACGGGCGTGACGCCTTTGCCATCCCCCCGCAGTGGCTTTTCTTTGAATTCACCCTGCGTAACTTCGAAGAAGCCATCTCAACCAGCAACGCCGGGCGGTTCATCTTGAACAGCATCATCATCACCGCCGGGGCGACGTCCCTCTCGCTGGTGTTGGGCGTGCCGGCCGGCTACGCCATCGCCCGGTCCAAATCCAAGATCATCCGCGCTTCGTCGTACTTCTTCCTCATCCTGCTCATGGTCCCCCCGGTCGCCATGCTGATCCCCTTCTACCTGATCATGCGCGACGTTGGCCTGATCGGGTCATATCTGGCCGTCATCCTGCTGGACACGGTCTTCGATGCTTCCTTTGTGGTGTGGATGATGCGCAGCTACTTCGTCGACGTGCCCCGCGAGATGGAGGAGGCCGCCCTGGTAGACGGCGCCTCGCACATTTCCGCCTTCTTCCGCGTGGCGCTGCCGCTCTCCATTCCCGGGATCGTAGCCTCGGCCCTGTATACCATCATCTATTCCTGGAATGACTTCCTGTTCGCCCTGATGCTCACCTCACCCAAGACCAAGACCATCCCGCTGGGCATCCTGGCTTCCTTCAGCGCCGTAGAAATCGGCTGGGGGCGTATGGCCGTGTTGTCGATCTTCGCCATCATCCCAGCCGTGATCATTTCTTTGTTCCTCAACCGCTACTTTATCCAGGGCCTGACCATGGGCGCCACCAAAGGATAGACATGGCCGAACGGATCTGTCTCACGGAAGCGGTTCTCCTGGCCGGGGATCATCTCGACCTGCTCCGGGACGCCGCCCTGACCATCGAGGGAGAGCGTATCCTCTCTCTGGATGGCCACATTCCCGCCGGAGCCGAGGCGCAGCCTCTCCCCGGCCGGCTGATCTGTCCCATGTTCGTCGACGCTCACTGCCACCTGGGCGATACGGGCGCCAAGGACATGGGCATTGGCCTGCCCCTGGAACAGGTCGTCAACCCGCCCCATGGCCTGAAACACCGCTTTTTATCCCAGGTCAGCCCCGAGCAACACATCCTGCAAATGCGCCACGGCCTGCTGGAAATGCTGTCCAACGGCGTGATCGCCTGCGCCGATTTCCGCGAGCAGGGTCTGCGCGGCGTGAACATGCTGCGCCAGGCCGCTCGTGAGCTGCCCATACGCGTGCGCATCCTGGGGCGCATGGGCGAGGGCCAGCCGGATCAGGACGCCGAAGCCGAGGCGCACGAGCTGTTGCACGTCGCTGATGGCCTGGGCGTGCGTGACATTGAGTGTTATGATCCCCAGGCGCTCGTCCGGCTGCGCCGGGCTTATCCCCACAAATTGTTTGCCCTGCACGCCGCCGAGAACCGCCAGGCCGAGCAGGCCTCCTGGCAGGCCACCGGTATGGGCCAGGCCCGCCGGGCCCTGGCCTGGGACCCCGATTTTATCGTCCACCTGGTACACACCGCCCCGGCCGAGCTGGCCGAGCTGGCCCGGCGCCACGTCATCGGCGTGGCCTGCTCACGCAGCAACGCCGTGCTGGGCGACGGCCAGCCCGACCTGCCCGCCTGGAAGCAGGCCGGGTTGAGCTTTGCCCTGGGCAGCGACAACGTGATGTTCTGCGCGCCCGACATGCTGCGCGAGATGGATTTTGCCTCCCGCCTGCTGCGCGGGCGCAGCGAAAACGCGGCTGCCCTGCCCCCGGTCGAGCTCCTCACCGCGGCCACCATCCACGGCGCCCGCGCCCTCAAGCTGGAGGACGACCTGGGCAGCCTGGCTCCCGGCAAAGAGGCCAGCTTTGTGGTCTTTAATTTTCAAACGCCGAACCTGCGCTTCAGCCACGACCTGCTCAATTCGCTGGTCCACCGGGCCACGCCCGAAGATATCGAGTCCATTTACATCCGCGGCCAACGCTACGAGCGAGCCCACTTTTTAAGCCAGGCCCGCCGGCTGGCGGAAGACTGCCTCCAGGCTGCCAGGACAGACCCTGCCACGCCTGGCCACAGGCCTGCCGGTAAAACCCGGCCAATATCAGTAGAGTAGAAACCCACACCGGGTCTACCAATGCGAACATTCACAAGGAGTTAGCAATGACGGAAGAGAGCATGCGCGTAATGTGGTGTGAACGTCCCAACGAGCTCGAAGTGCGCCGGGTGCCGGTCCACAGCGTAGGCGACCACGACGTTTTGATCAAAGTGGCCTACGCCGGGATCTGCCCGTGGGACGTGCGCGCCTATTCAGGTCTATCTTCATCGGTAGCGTTTCCGCGTATCCTGGGCCACGAGTTATCCGGCACGGTTGCCGCGGTAGGTAAAGATGTTCACCGCTTCGAGGTCGGCCAGCGAGTGGTCCCCGACATGATCGTCAAATGCGGGGTGTGCCAGGCCTGCCGCAGCGGGCGGCCGAACCGCTGCCGCTACCCCACCTACATGCAGTTTGGCGGCGGTTTCTCGGACTACGTCGTGGTTCCCGAGAAGAACATTTACCCCCTGCACGCCGGCACCAGCATGCGCGCCGCAGCCTTCATGGAACCCCTGGCCTGCGTGGTGCGCGGCCAGAACGGCCTCAGCCTGTACCCCGGGGAAGTAGAGCTGGTCGCCGGCCTGGGCCCCATCGGCCTGATGCACATGCAGGTGGCCCGCGCCTTTGGCGCCCGGGTGATTGCTTCCGACCCCGTGCCCGAACGCCTGGTCAAGGCCAAAGAATTGGGCGCTGAATGGACCATCAACCCCACCGAAACCGACCTGGGCGCCTTCGTCAAAGACGTCACCGACGGCTGGGGCATCGACGCCGCCGCCATCACGGTAGGCTCGGCGCGGCTGGTCGAACAGGTGGTGCCCATGCTGGCCCCCGGTGGACGCCTGAACATCTTCGCCGGGATCTATCCCAAAGACCAGGTTCACCTGGACCCCAACCTGATCCACTACGGAGAGTACGTCATTACTGGCTCCGCCGACAGCACCCCCGAGAACATGTACAAAGCCCTGGGCATGATCGAGAGCGGCCAGGTCAAAACCGAGACGCTCATCAGCCACCTGCTCCCCCTGGAAGAACTGGGGAAAGGCTTCGACATCGTCAAAAATCGCCAGGGCCTCAAGATCATGATGAATGTGAACGGCGATCCGGCATGAGCAACAGCCGGCCCTTCCTCCTGGCCATCGACGTAGGCACGTCTTCGCTGAAGGCGGTGCTATACAATCGCACCGGGAGGACGCTAGACTTTGCAGGCAAACGTTACGGCTACACCACTCCCCAGCCGGGTTGGGCTGAGGCCGATCCCAACGACTGGTGGAACGCGCTCGTGGATGCGCTGGAAGAGATGCGCGCCCGCCGCGCCGGCCTGGAACAGGTCGAAATCATCGCCCTGACCGGCCAGATGCACACCGGCGTCCTGCTGGACGAGCACGGGGAACCGCTGTCCCCTACCATCTTGTGGCTCGACCGGCGCGCTGCCGCAGAGACGCTGGCTTTACAACAGCGCCTGGGTTTGCCACCCTACCAGCTTAACTCGACATATACCCTGCCCAAGCTGGCCTGGATGGCAAAACACCGCCCCCAGACGCTGCAGCAAACCCGCACCCTCATGTGGCCCAAGGACTACCTGCGCTACCGCCTGACCGGCCGCATCGCCACCGATTACACCGAAGCCGGCGGTGCATCCCTGCTGGACTGGGAACGGCGCACCTGGGCGCCCCAGCGTCTGATCGACCTGGGCATCGACCCGGGCATCCTGCCGCCGATATTCACCCCCGAGACGGACGCCGGTCCCCTGCTGCCCGCTATCGCCCACCAGTTGGGCCTCAACCCCCAGGCGCACATCATCACCGGCGCCGGCGACGTGCTGGCGCTGATCTCGGCTGCTCCCCTCGCCCCGGGGCGCGTTTCCTGCTCGCTGGGCAGCTCTTCGATGGTCTTTGCCCCGCTGTTGAGTGGCCAGGTGTTGGAAGACCCCCAGCACCGCCTGTATACCTACCCATTGCTGCCTTACCCCATGCTGGGCGGCGTATCGTCTACCACCGGCGCGGCCCTGCAATGGGCCTGGCAGGCTTTTTGCTGCAACGAGACCTTCGATGAGGCCATCCAGGGAGCCCTGGGTACCCCGCCAGGGGCCGAAGGCGCCTTTTTCCTGCCCTTCCTCTCCGGGGAACGCAGTCCCTTCTGGAGTGACGCCCTGCGCGGCGGTTTTTATGGGCTGGGGCTGGCGCAAGGTCGGTATCACCTGCTGCGCGCCGTCATGGAGGGCGTGGCCTTCAGCCTGCGTTACCTGCTGGACGTCTTCGCCGAACTTCACGTGGACATCCACGAAATCGCCCTCTCGGCCGGCGGCGCGCAGACGCCCGGCTGGGCGCAAATGATCGCCGACGTGTGCCAGAAGACCGTCCTGGTCTACAGCGGGCGCGAGACCGTCACTCACAGCCTGTACGCCTACGCCTGCACCGTCGCTGCCCCCGGCGAGCCGTTCGAAGAAGCCCTGCTGCGCACCTTCGACCGACCCCAACAATGCACTCCCGACCCGCAAACCGCCGGGGTCTACCAACCCATTTATGAACGCTATGTCCGCCTGTCTCAGTTTGTCCACCAGGCGCTCGTGTAAACCTACTGCTCGACGCAGATCATTATCTGGATTAATTCTTGCCACAATATCACAGAAGGAGACTCTCTATGAATGGAAAGAATCGAAGGCTTAGTCGATTGTTCGTCGGAGATCAGAAACGCTGCCTGCTCTCACCCCTGGATCACGCCGGGTGGCTTGGCCCGGTCAAAGGGCTGGATCGCCCTCGCCAGATCGTCCAACAGGTGTTCGCAGGCGGCGCCAATGCAGTATTGGCCGCTCCTGGTTTCATTCGAGAAACAGCCTCCGACATTCCATCCAACGCGGCAATCGTCCTGCGCGTCAGCCTGACGGCCGGCCTGAGCGCCAAAGGCACGCAAGAAACGCCCATCGCCACCCTGGATACCGCCCTGCGCATGGACGCGGACGCCGTGGCGGTTTCGGTCTTCTTTGGCCGCGATGGCGACATCGAGATCTACGCATGGCTGGCTGCACTGGTCGACCAGTGCCAGGCCTACGACATGCCGGTCGTGGCCGAAATGATGCCCCCCGAAGACCGCTTCTTCGACGCAGCGGCCATCGCCCACGCCTCCCGCATCGGCATGGAGATCGGCGCAGACGTGATCAAGACCAACTACTGCGGTGACCCCGAAACCTTCCGCCAGGTGGTCGACTCGGTGCCCCTGCCCATCATCATCGCCGGTGGGCCTAAAGGCAACGGCGCCGATTCCACCGCCAGTATGGTGGCCGGGGCAATCTCGGCCGGAGCGCGCGGCGTCGCCATCGGCCGCCGGGTATGGCAGTCCGCTGACCCGACCGAAGTAACCCGGCAAATTGCCAAAGTTTTGTGGGCTTAATTCTTTAAATTATCTTTCCTCCGAATTTCCGGCCGTGGCGTACAATGCGCCGCGGCCGGGCTGTTATACTTCTTTGAAGATTATAAAAATTTCCTAACCAATCAAACAGAACCTCAGCCCGATATTTCTGTACAATTATTCTGTGCTGGCGCTGTTGTATCGGGTGGATAACTTGACAACATCTTTCCCCGCCCACCGACAGCCCGGCCGTCATTGCTCCGGCCAGCGCACCATGCAACTTCATCGCTACAGTTGTATGGCCCTGCACGTTTCACCGATCGGGCAAGATCTGCTGCCAATGGAGCCCAGGTACACGACCGGCAACCCATCCCTCGCCACCATCCGCGGTCCTGTTTCGTTATTAATTTTGAGTAGCCAGGCATTGCCAGCCGCTGCCATGCGTGCAGAAAGGTCCCCATGGGCGTCGCCTTTCGTCTCAACGCATCACCCTATGAGAGGATAGAGCAATTACAGGGGGCAGAAAATGAAATTGGATCTCATTGAAATCGCACAACAGATTACCAGCGATACGCCGGCTGGCGCCGCTGAAAGCACGGCCAGGTTGATCAACGCTGTTTTGGATGCCTTGCCCCACGTGAAAAGCCGGGAAAGGTTTCTGGCCGCATTCCAACAGGAAATGCTCTCTTTCGGATTCAACGTTAACCCGGTGACCCACTGGTTGCCTTTTTCCAACCTGGAGGACGGCGATCGTTTCAGGAACCAGGGTGGAAAACTGTTCCGTAAGTTGGACGTTAAAATGAACGGAACGGCCAACGGCAATGGGCACGTGATCTACAACGCTCACGACATTACCGAGGGCCGTCCCGTCTATTTCAGCGCCAGCGAACGCGTCGAGAAAATCGAGCTGGAAATTTAATCCAACGCCCGCCAGGCCTGGGCCAACCGTTTGCAGGTATCGCCCAACTCTTCCGGCAAGACGCGCGTTTCTGCCACCGTGGTCATAAAATTGGAGTCCCCCACCCAGCGCGGCACGACGTGAATGTGCAGGTGACTGGCCACACCGGCGCCCGCCGCTGAACCAATGTTGATTCCCACGTTGAACCCGTCGGGGTGGTAAACCGCGCCCAGGACCTGTTCCGCCTGCACGGCCACTTCCATCAGTTCGGCGCGCACCTGGGAGTTCAAGGTGCTCAGGCTGGGCTGGTGCATATAGGGGACGACCATCAAATGCCCGCTGGTATACGGGTAACGATTGAGGATCGCAAAAACGTACTGGCCGCGAAAAACAACCAGGTTTTCGAGATCGTCAGTTTCTTCGATTGCTTTACAGAAAATACAGCCTTTGGTTGGCGTATGTTGCTCGATATACTTCATCCGCCACGGGGACCAAAGAATATTTCGCTTCATAGAATCCGTTCCGGACAACATTTATTTTTTTGGAATCTGGGAGAAGACCCGGACAATATCGCGCGCTACCTAGCTTGTTAACTGCTTTAATTGTAGCAGAGAAAGCAGCTTTCGGAAAGTTGGCCGCGGGTGGGCGCCTGCCAGCCCCCAGTTTTTCTTTTTCGACCCGCCTTGGGTATAATAACCAAATTACCGGCATTCCATCTCGCTGTACGGCCGGAGTACGAGATGACCTCCGTTTTAAACCGTCTGATCGAACTCGAATCAGAAATCCACTACCGCACGCCCGCCCCCGCCGGGGAAGCTGAATTCGATTTTTCCGCCGGGCGAGTGCCTGTTCTGCTCTCAGCGCCTCACGGTGCGGCCCACACGCGCAACGGCCGTCTGAAAGAGGAAGACGAGTTCACCGCCGGGATGGCCCGGCTGGTGGCCGAGCTCACCGGCGCCCACGCCCTCTTCGCCCGTTACATGTCGCACACCGACCCCAATTACTACCCGGGCGTGGCCTATAAACGCGATTTACAAACCTGGGCCCAGAAGGCCCCCTTTGGTTTCGTTATCGACTTGCACGGTGCAGGAGAACGCCACAAATTTGGCGTCGCCCTGGGTACCATGTTGGGCGGCCAGAGCTGCCCCGGCTATTACACTACCGTGGTCGACACCCTTCAGGCCTACGGCTATCGCGAGCAGGCCCACGGCCTGGACCGGCTGGACATCGACAATATCTTCACCGGGGGCGGCGGGTTACGCCAGGAGACCGTCACCCGTTTTTGTTGGCAAAAGCTCAACATCCCGGCCATCCAGCTCGAATTTCATCCCAGCTTACGCGTCTTACCCCTGCCCAACCGCGCCGCGCACGCCCTGGTCGACCCCGAGCGCGTGCGCCGCACAGTCGACCTGTTGTGCAACCTGGTGCAGCGCCTCAGCTGACCTCGCCAGGCTCAACCTTCGGTCGTGGTGACCACGATCGGATGGCCGCGCGTGATCACCAGGGTATGCTCGTACTGGGCCAGGGGCTGGCCGTCTACGGTATACAGGGTCCACCCGTCCGGGGCTTCGGCGATGCGGCCCGTGCCGAGGGTGAGAAAAGGCTCGATGGTGATGACCTGGCCCTCTTTCAAGCGGCGCCGGTCCATGCGGTTGTAAAAGTTCAAGATCGAGGATGGTTCTTCGTGCAGGCTACGGCCCACACCGTGACCGGTCAGGGAGCGCGCCACACGAAAGCCGCGCCGGGCGGCTTCGGTCTCCACAGCCAGGCCGATCTCGTTGAGCATGGCCCCGGCGCGCGCCGCAGCCATGCCCCGCCGCAGCGCCGAGCGGGTGGCCTGGCACAGTTTTTCACTCGCACGGCTGGCCGGCGGCACCATAAAGGTCGACCCGGTATCGGCAAAAAAACCGTCCAGCTCGGCGGATACGTCGATGTTGACCAGGTCGCCGGCCTCTACCCGCCGGGGCCCGGGGATGCCGTGGGCGGCTTCGTGATTGATACTGATACAGGTGTCCCCGGGGAACTGGTACATCAGGCGCGGTGCCGAACGGGCGCCATGTTTTTCCAGCACCGCCCGGCCGACGGCGTCCAGCTCGGCGGTGGTAATCCCGGGTTCCAGCTTGCTGGCCATCTCCTCCACCGTCAGGGCAACGATCCGCCCGATACGTTTCAAGCTGGCCAGGTCTTTCTCTGAATCAATTGTCATGGTAGATTACACTCCAACTTCTATTCCCGTAGAACGGTGGCTCCCGTAAGAGCCCCCTTCGCCCGGGATCCAGATCCCCCCTGTCATCCCTCATTCCAATAGACCATTGTATTACAAACCTGGCGAAAGGCAATATCCATTCTTGCAATGCCCAGGGTAAACGCATCTAAATTGCCAGATGCATTTGCGGACTTTTGCCACTCCCCCCGGCCCCCTCTCCGCGGCCAAAAACGCCGCGCAGAGGGGGAGAAAAGATTTTTCTGCGAGATGGCTGTATCTGGCGGCACAAAATGTGCCGCCAGATACAGCCATCTC
>JAAZNB010000603.1 GCA_012798515.1 Chloroflexota bacterium | reverse complement strand
TGGTTGGGGGTGTCGATGGTCACCGCACCCCACTGCACCACGGCCCTGGCCGTCTCCGCCTCGGGGGCGAACATCTGGCGGGCCTTTTCCACCCGGCGCAGCAGGGCGTGCAGGCAGGCCACCAGCTCGCGCATGCTGAAGGGCTTGGTCAGGTAGTCGTCGGCGCCCACCTCCAGGCCGATGACCCGGTCGGCCTCGTCGGCCCGGGCGGTGAGCATGAGCACCGGCACGGTGCTCTTCTCGGCCTGCATGTGGCGCAGCACTTCCAGGCCGTCCAGGTCGGGCAGCATCCAGTCCAGGATCATGGCGTCGTAGGGGCGCCGGGCCAGTTGGACCAGCGCATCGCGCCCGCCGGCGGCGTGGGTGACCTCGAAGGCGTTGGCGCTCAGGTCGCGCACGATGATCTCGGCCAGGTTGAGGTTATCTTCGACCAGCAAGATAGTGGGCATGGGTTAAGTTTAACCGATATTTGGTATTTCCGCGCCGCAGGGGGCTCTTGTGGAAATCAGGCTCCCGGGTGCGGCCAGGGAGGGGCGGCTTGCGCGGCTGGTACGAGCCGACCGGGAGGGTGTGGCAATCTCCCTGGTCGATCAACCTTCCAATAGACGGTATTCCCGGGCGCGGGCGACGGCCTGGGTGCGGCGTCGCACGTGGAGCTTCTGGTAGATGTGGCTCACGTGCCATTTGACCGTGCTGAGAGCCAGCACCGTCTGGCGGGCGATCTCTTGGTCCGAGAGGCCCTGGGCCATGAGGGCCAGGATCTCGGCCTCGCGGGGGCGCAGCGGCTCGATCAGATCCTGACCGGTCGTGGTGGGCGGGGCGGGCTGCGGGGGCAGGGCGGCGTACAGGCGCTCCAGGGCGCCGGCTTCGACAGACGGGGCAGCCCGGCGCAGCAGATCGCCCAGGGGGGCGCCTTCGTCGGCCAGGGTGCGCACCAGGCCGGCCGGTGCGGCCAGGGCCAGGGCGGCTTCCAGATGCCGGCCGGCGCGCGCCGCGTCGTCTACGGCCCAGGCCAGCAGCGCCTGCCAGGTTTGCAGGCGGGCCTGCTCCCACACCTGGCCGCCCTGGACGGCGGCCGCCAGGCGGGCTTCCAGCACGGGGCGGGCGGCCGGGGACAACGGCCGGCGGCGGTGGATGGCCTGCGAGACGTGCAGGCGCAGCAGCATGGCATTATGGGCGGCCAGGGGACGGCCTTGCTCCAGGCTGTACCCCTGGGTTTGCAACCAGGCTTCCAACGCTTCCAGGCGGCCCTGGGCGGCCCACAGGCTGCTGCGCTGTAAGCCGGCCTCCACCTGCATGGCCGGGATAGGCATGGGGCGCAGGATCTCGTCCACCCCGGCCAGGGCCTGGTCTGCCCGTTCGGGCAGGCCCATGGCCTGGTACAGGCGCATCAACGCCGTACTGGCGTATACCAGCACCTTGAACTCTCCGCTGCGTTCGGCCAGGCGCAGCGCAGTTTGCAGCTCGGCCAGGGATTCATCCCGGCGGTCCCATTCGTAGAACAGGGCGCCCAGCCCGGCGTGCATCCAGCACCCGGCGGCCTCGGGCAGCTCCCGCCGGGTGCACTCGTCCAGCATGCGCCGGTACAGGCGGGCGGCGGCGTGAAAACCGCCTTGTAGCATGGCGGTGCGCCCGCGGTAGAAGGCGCTCATCATGGCGGCCCGCATGTGCCCGGCGGCCAGCCCTTCTTCCAGGCTGTGTTGGAAGGCCTCCCCGGCCGGCTCCAGCAGCGGGGCGGCGTCTTGCCCGTTGAGCAGGGCAAAGCCCAGGTCCATGTGGACCTCGGCGCGCAGCCACGGGCGGTCCGCCGGGAGGGCGGCCAGGGCCACCTGCGAAGCGACCACGGCCTGCGCCAGGTCGCCGGAAAGCACCGCCAGGCGGGCACGGATGGCCAGGATCTCGGCTTGCCAGCGGGGAGCGAGCGTAGCCGCCGCCAGTGCGTCCAGCCCGGCCCGGCACTTCTCCAGCTGCCCGGCGTGGGCCAGCGCCCAGGCGTGAGCGACGACCAGGGCCGGGCGGCGCCGGCGTTCGCCCGGCGCCAGGCGTTCCAGGTCGCGCAACGCGGCGCGGAACTCGCCCCGGCGCAGGCGGAGGGGCGCCAGCTCTTCCAGCAGGTCCCCGGCCAGCCGGTCGGCGCCGCCTTGCAAGGCGTGTTCCAGGGCCTGGTCCGGCAGGCCCTGCGCCCGGAAATACTCGGCGGCGCGGCGGTGCAGGCTGTCGTGGCGCACGGGGTGCTCGTTACACAGCTGCTGGTATACGTAGTTGGTCAGGAGGGCAGGGGCGCGGTAAGTCGCCTCGCCCGCGGCGGGGAGCGGGGACAACAGCCCGCGGCGTTGCAAGGCCTGGAGCGCCGCGCTCGCCGGGCCGCGCCCGGTCAGCGCCTGGCAGGCGGGCGGGGTGAGCACGTCCAGTACGCACACGTCGATGAGAAAATCTTGCAAGTCCTGGGGCAGGCCGGCCAGTACCTCCTGAGCCAGGTAGTCGCCCAGGGTCGGGGGCCAACTCTGCCCGGCGGCCGCCTGGGGATCCTCGGCCAGCCAGATGGCATACAGACGCAGCGCCGCTGGCCAGCCTTCCAGGCGAGCGGCCTGGGCCCGCGCCCCGGGCGACAGGCGTTCGCCCGGCAGGCGTTCCAGCAGGCGGGTGGTCTCCTGGGGCGAGAAGGCCAGCTGGGCCGCGTCCAGTGCGTGCAGGCGTCCGGCGGCGCGCCAGCGTTCCAGCGGCAGGGACGGCTCGCAGCGGGTGAGCAAAGCCAGGTGCAGCGCCGGGGGCAGATCCTGGATGAAAGCGGCCAGCGAGGCGCACAGCTCCGCCTGGCCGGCGTGGTGGAAATTATCCAGGACCAGCAGGGTATCCTGGGGCAGGCGTCCCAGCAGGTGGATCAGGCCGTTGAGGGTGTAGGCCAGGGCCGAAGCCGGCGCCAGGGGCATGTCCAGCAGCGCCTCCAGCCCGGGGGCCACCCGGCTGAGGGCGTAGATGACCCCCGACCAGAAGGTGGCCAGGTCGTCGTCGCCTTTGTCCAGGCTGTACCAGGCCAGGGCCGGCAGCGTTCCGGGCGCCGTGGCGGCCAGCAGGGACGTCTTGCCGAAGCCGGCCGGGGCGCACACCAGGGTCAGCGGGCCGCGCAGGGCCCGGCGCAGCCGGCCGGCCAGCTGCGGGCGGTCCAGCCAGCCATCCGGCAGGCCGGGTGGGGCAAAACGCGTTGCGGTGAAGGCCAGGGCGTGGGGCAGGGCCGGGAAAGCGGCCTGCGCCGGGCCGGCGGCAGGCAGGGTGGATGGAGAGCGAGGGGTTTCGTCCGATGGGTCCATGGGGTTCTTAGATAGCATACCTCAAGTCCGGCGGGAGTTCAAACCGTGGAAGGGGTGGTCCATACCTATGAGCAGGCCGGGTTTCCAAGGTGCCCCGAGACCGGACATGGCTGGCCAGGGACGCTGGCTTACCCGCACCGCTTCAGGCATACCCCGATGATCCGGCCAGGATGCCCGTTTGACCGTGAAAGTCGGCTTTCGCTCTCGGTCCGGGCCAACCACAGGCGCGTCCTCATCATTCCCCCAGAAAAACCAGCCCGCCTGGCTCAACCGCTCTAGCCGACCTACGCCAGGCGCCCTGGCCACCCCACGCCAGAAGGTCGATATTCACCGCGCCGCTCCCCGGCCGCAGAGCGGCCCAAGACCGCCCCGCGCAGAGCGCGGGGGCGAGGAAGCCGGGCCGGTTTTCCCCCGTGATCCGCTCGGGAGGGTGAAAGATGGCTTTCGCCAAAATGGGGGTGGGTATGCCCAGGGGGGCAAGGGCGAAATATTTTCGTGCGCCGGGGGTTGATTTCGTAATACACAAATCCTGGTTTTAATGAGACAATAGAAATAATTGGGCCGGAGGGGAGACGGGTTACTCTTCCAGGCCAGGGCTATCGTACGACAGGTCACTAGAAAAAACGAATGCTGGTCCGGACGCGTGGCTCGGGTCAGCATTCTTCACCGGGGGCAAAGGTCTGTGGCAGACGAGAACGGCCGCCGGGGGCGGGCGGGCCCGTCTCGGGGATAGAATCGCATGGTGAGGGGAGCGGTACGTACGTGATTGACAAGACCAGAGCGTGGATCGTAGAACACTGGAAGCAAGCAATCACTGCAGCTCAGGGGGCGGGGAAAACCACCCGGGCCGGGCGGGGGAACTGGCCGGGGGTTTTCAAACACATCGACGAAGACATCTTGCAACCTTCTTTTAAAAATGCGGGCATCGTGCCCCTGGCGGCGGCCGGCGTGTGGTTGCTGGTGTGCGTGGTGGCCCTGTTGTGGAGCCTGGCGCTGCCGGCCTTCCAGTCGCAGACCTTCCCGGTGTTGCAGTACGAACAGACGGGGCGCTGGGATTACAACCTGATCCTCAAGCCGGATTCGCCTTTACAGAGCAACGAGCTGGGGATCAACAATGTGTATTTCACCCGCCTGATCGACGACATCCAGATGTCGTACGTCTACCAGTTCCAGGTGGACCAGCCCGTGGACCGGGCAGTCTTCCTCTACCAGGTAGATGCCACACTGGGCGCCCAGGGCCTGTGGCAGCGTGACTACGTGCTCATCCCGCAGACCTCTGTGGACGGCAGCAACCTGATCGAGCTATCTTTTCTGCTGCCCATCGACGATTACAAGGACCTGCTGGAAGACCTGCGTTCGGCCACCCTGGCCACCATGGATACGCCCCAGCTGACGATCAATTTCCGCGTGCGCCCACAGGTCAATACCGCCTATGGGACCATCACCGATCCCTTTGTGCATTCCCTCAATCTACAGTTCGACGAAGAGCTGCTGCAAATCAGCGGCGACCTGGCGGAAAACCAGACGGGTGAGATCGACCAGACCAGCCAGGTGGCCGCGGCCGGCGTGCAGCCGGTGCGCGTCGTCTCCGGGGTGGGGGCGCTGCTGGCGGCGCTGGTGTTCCTGTATGCCCTGCGCGTCTACCGGATGAACTGGCTTCCGGCCAGCGCCGGCGAGCAGGAATTGCAGGTGGCCCAGAAGCACCTCAAGGGCCTGCTGGTGCAGCTGGAGGAACTGCCCCCGCTACGCCCCGAACAGCAGGTCATGCGCCTGGCCAGCATGGCCGACATGATCAACCTCTCGGACCAGACGCTGCGGCCGGTGATGTACAGCCAGGACGGCCGGGATGGCCTGTACCATTACTGCCTGATCGACAGCCTGGGCATGCTGCGCTACGAATACCGCTCCGGTGTGGCGGGCGTGGGAGCGCCTGTGCCGGCCGGCCCGGTGCAGGAGGAGCAATAGCGTGGACCTGCGCGACTGGAAGGCCAATCTTTCCCTGAACGGGCGCAGCTGGCGGTCGATGACCTGGGCCTTGCTGTTGAGCGGGGTGGCGCTGGTCTACGTGGCCGCCGTGGCCCTGCTGGTGGTGCGGGCGCGCCAGCAACCGGCGCCGGCTGCCACCCAGGCCGTAGAGAGTTATCCCGTGGCCCTGGTTTCGACCCAGGAGCTGGTGGGGAAGATCCTGTTCCGCTCTGATCGTGACGGGGGCGGGCTGTTCGTGGTCGACCCGGGCGGGCAGGACGTGCAGCCGGTATACGATACCCAGGTATACCTCTCAGCCCTGTCCCTGGACCTGTTCTCCCCGGACGGCGAGCACAACGTGTACACCACCCAGGGGATGCGCGACGACGAGATCTACCTGCGCGATATGCGCAGCGGTTGGGTGGAACAGCTCACCGACCATCCCGGGCAGGACCGTGCGCCGGCTCTCTCGCCGGACGGGAGCCAGGTGGCGTACGTCTCGACCATGAACGACGTCAATGAGCTGCGCGTGATGGACGTGGACACCCGCCAGGACCGCGGCCTGGTGGTCGACGAGATCACCCCGGGAGACCATCCCTCCTGGTCGCCGGATGGCCAGCAGCTGGTGTACGTGCTCGACCAACAGTTGTGGGTACGAGACGTAGATGGTGGGAACGCCCGCCGCTTGAGCGATGGCCGCGCCGGCGACTGGGACCCGGTGTGGGTCAAGCCTCCCTTCCTGGCCGCGCCGACCCCCGATCCCAGGGAGGCCACTTTGATGGTCGATGCCGCCGTGAGCGACTGTACCGAGGACGGGCAGGCGGCCCTGAACGTTTTGGCCTGGGATGCCACGGGCGGCACAGACCTGATCACTCACATGGTGATCGAGGTGGACGGTTTCGAGTTCTACGATTCCGGTGAAGTGAGCGTGGAGCGCCTCAAGCAGAGCCTGCAAATCACCATCACCGGGCCGGAAGACACTTCCCTGGCGCCGCCCGAGGTGGTGGTGAAGGTGTGGGACCGGGTCCAGTACAAGGACACGCCCTACCTGATGAGCATGGAGGCGGTGTGCCGCACGGTACGGCCCGTCCCCGAGCAGGTCACCTGGGTGCTCCCGTCGACGGCCGTGCCACAGACGTCGTTTGCCATCAGCGGGCCAACGCCCACGGCCATCCCGGAGAGCATGTTCCGGGACAAGATCCTGTTCAAGTCTGACCGGGACGGCAACGAGGCGCTGTACATGATGAACCCGGACGGCAGCGGGCGGGTGCGGGTGCAGGAGAACAACACGGCCATCTTCCAGTACAACGAAATGATGAAATCGCAGACCATTTCGCCGGACGGCCAGATGGTGGTGTATACCGATTACGCCGAAGATGGCGACCGCGAGCTGTACATCTTGAACCTGCACTCGGGCTGGATCTGGCAGCTGACCGACCGCACGGGCGAGGATTACGGCGCGGTGTGGTCCCCGGATGGGAAGCGCATCGTTTTCGTGGCCGCCGAGGGCGCCAAGACGCGTCTCTTCCTGTACGATGTCGACGGCCGCCAGATGAGCGGGATCACCCAGTCTAGCTGGGAGCAGGATACCAGCCCCACCTGGTCTCCGGACGGCCGCCGCATTGCCTTCAGCTCCAACCGGGTGACGACCTGGAAACAGATCTGGGTGATCGGTGAAGACGGGCGCGGCCTGACCAATATCAGCAACAGTACGGATAACCAATGGGACCCGGTGTGGATCGCCGAGCCGGTGCCGCTCAGCCAGTGTACCTACTGTAATTGAGCGCTGCCCGAGGGCGGTTGCGGGATATCCTGGCGGCATTCGAACGGCCGCCAGGGCCGCCCCGGCGCGCCCGCGGGCGACCGGGCAAAATTAGACTATTGCAGTGTGAACCAAACGAGAGTAGAATGCCGGGGTAGCCTGTTTAGGGAGAAACGAATCCTATGCTCAATCATTCTTTTTATGTACCCGAGAGCGCCCTGGTCATCGCGGCGCATCCGGACGATATCGAATTTGGCTGCGCCGGCACGGTGGCCCGCTGGGTCAAGGCTGGGGCAAAGGTAGCTTATGTGTTGTGTACCAGCGGCGACGTGGGTATCGCTGAGCCGGGAATGACCCGCCAGAAGGCGGCTGAGATCCGCGAGGTCGAAAGCCGGGACGCGGCGCGGGTGGTAGGCGTGGAAGACGTGGTCTTCCTGCACGAGCCGGACGGCATGCTGCAAGCCACGCTGGAGCTACGGAAGAAATTGGTGCGCGAGATCCGCCGTTTCCGCCCCGAGGTGGTCATGTGCAACGACCCGACCGTGTTGTTTGCCAGTGAAGACTATCTCAACCACCCGGACCACCGCGCCGCGGGCCTGGCGGCCCTGGACGCAGCCTGGCCGGCGGCGGGACAGCCCAACCTGTTCGAAGAGCTGGAGGCCGAAGGACTGAAAGCGCACAAGCCGCGCCGGGTGTACGTCACCGGCCGGCAGCAGTCAGGCGTGTACGTCAATATCGAGGAGACCATCGACCTGAAGGTGAACGCGCTGCGGGCTCACAAGAGCCAGATGGGCGATTGGGACCCCGAGGAGCGCATCAAGCAATGGGCGGCCGAGGTCGGCAAGGGCAAAGAAATGCCCTTCGCCGAGGCCTTCCGCGTGATCAACCTGGAAGACGACGAGACCTGGGCCAAACTGAA
Source organism: Chloroflexota bacterium (assembly GCA_012798515.1). GTDB lineage: Bacteria > Chloroflexota > Anaerolineae > Anaerolineales > Anaerolineaceae > JAAZNB01. The sequence continues at coordinate 257 of JAAZNB010000603.1, read as the reverse complement.
GCAGAACAACGGGGGCTAGAAGCTCGCCCTGCCTGCTTTGGACCTGAAAACCAGGGCGCCGGAGAAGCAACTCTCCGGCGCCCTGGTATTTAAATCGGCCCGGTGCGGACGTTACCGGCAGGGCAATTGCATCAAAACACTTGTTCTATGAGATTTGCTATCACCCACCCCTAAATCCCCGCCCTCAAGGCATATCTTTACCCACAAGTGGTGACGATATAGAATGAAAAGGGGGAGAAAGGGAAGGTTGGATATGA